>DATMMJ010000573.1:0-5694 GCA_035569795.1 Puia sp.
AAAACTATATGACACGGCACTCAAATTTGCGCAGGCAAGATTAAGCCCTCCTTCATTTGGGCAAATTTTGGCAGAGGCTGCGGTGGATCTTCCGGATGATTATTTCAACGATACCAAACAGGAATATCTTAAACGCAGAAATATCTTGGTTACACGGCTAAACGCAATCAAAGGCGTTTTTTGCCCAAATCCGGGGGGCGCATTTTATGCAATCGCACGGCTGCCAATTGATGATGCAGATATTTTCGCTCAATGGCTGCTTGAATCATTCTCGTACAACAACCAAACGCTGATGGTCGCGCCTGCTACAGGCTTTTATAGTACCCAAGGCCTCGGAAAGAATGAAGTGCGGCTAGCTTATGTGCTCAATGTACAAGCCTTGCACAAAGCGATGGACTGTCTCGAACGCGCTTTAGAAATTTATCCGGGGAAAACTATCTAGACTATATAATAAATAAATTAATATAATTTATTTCTAAAAAAATCGTAAAATTGCACTGTTGATAAGAATAAATAGAACATTAAGATTTAAAATATATATTATTTGAGATCTCAGCCCAACTATTTTCATATGGCAAGCAATCGTTAGACGGCCTTCTGTTTCCACGGAGGGCCTTTTTATTTTAATAAAAAAGCCCTGGAGAAAACCAGGGCTTGTAGTTACATTAGTTATGTATTAGAGAGGGAGCGGCTTTAAGCTCTTTGCTTAGCCGTCGCCTTCTTTTTTGCTTGTCTTAGCGCAAGATCGATAGCCTTGCTTAAATTATCATAAGTGGGCTTGGCGGTAAAAAACTCCCCGTTGATAAAAAATGCAGGAACGTCTTTTACACCTTTATCTAACCCTTCGCGCAAATCTCCCTGCACCTGCCAACCGTAGGTAGCATTTACCAGATCATCCAAAAATCGCTTGTTAGATATACCCGCCTCGATGGAATGCAATTTTAAGCTGGTCGTACCAAGTGTGCGGCGGTTAGCAAATAGTATATTATGCATTTCCCAAAATTTCCCCTCCTGGGCCGCGGCAAGGGAGGCCTCCGCCGCCTTCAGGCTGCGCTGGTGTATTTTTGTTAAAGGGAAATGGCGAAAGTTAAAGCGAATCCTGCCCTCATAGTCTATCAATAACTGTTTTACTATTTCATTTGCTTTTGCACACGCTTCACTCTCATAATCACCGTATTCCATTAGGGTTACCGATGCTTTTGGATCTCCTACAAAAATCTGTTTAGTTGGGATAATCTCTATTACTTCCTTAGGTTTCATTGCCATAATTTCGATTTATAACTTATATTTTAACAATTATCTATCCGTTTGGTTCACATCCATAACGTAAAAATACTTAATGCGTCGCTTTAAATTGCTTAGTATTTGATGATTGGTTTTGCTCAGCATTCTCATTTCTGAAAACAACCGTGCCATCAAAAACGTCTACAAGAACCGGATGCGATTTATCAATACTCCCGGCTAGTATCTTTTTGCTCAACTGATTTACAATCTCTTTTTGTATGAGTCTTTTCAATGGCCTGGCACCAAACTGAGGGTCAAAGCCATTCTCAGCCAAAAATTCAAGCACATAGTCGCTGAATTCAAGCACGATTCCACCCTTTGCCACCAATTCCTTCAAAGCATGCAACTGAATTTGTATTATACCTTTTATCTCATTTTTCAGCAGGGGTTGGAACATGATCACTTCATCGATCCGGTTCAAAAATTCCGGTCGAATGGTTTGCCTTAATAGATCCATTACTTCTGATTTGGTCTTTTCAACTACCTGTTCCCGGTTTTTTTCTGTAATACTTTCAAATTTTTCCTGGATTATGGCACTTCCCATGTTACTGGTCATGATAATAATGGTATTCTTAAAATTAACCACTCTGCCCTTATTATCAGTCAGCCGTCCGTCGTCCAATACCTGCAATAATACGTTAAAAACATCAGGATGCGCTTTTTCAATTTCATCCAGTAGGATTACGCTATAAGGTTTGCGGCGCACGGCTTCTGTCAACTGCCCTCCTTCATCATAACCAACATATCCGGGAGGCGCACCTACCAAGCGGCTCACCGAATGTTTTTCTTGGTATTCGCTCATGTCAATGCGCGTCATCATGCCTTCGTCATCAAACAGGTATCCGGCCAAGGCCTTTGCCAATTCCGTTTTCCCAACACCCGTTGTGCCAAGGAAAATAAATGAGCCTATTGGCTTTTTGGGATCCTGTAAACCCGCCCGGCTGCGTCTTATGGCATCTGCAACAGCTGTGATAGCCTCATCTTGCCCAACAACTTTTTTATGGAGTTCATCTTCCAGGTTCAATAATTTCTCTTTTTCACTTTGCAGCATTTTTGAAACTGGGATACCTGTGGATTTTGCGACCGCTTCTGCAATATCCTCCGCATCTACTTCTTCTTTCATTAAACGTGAATTTTCACTAATGGAAGCTAATTGCGCCGAATATTGCTGTATTAATTTTTCCTGCTCTTTCACTTTTCCGTAGCGAATCTCAGCCACTTTGCCATAATTACCTTCCCGTTCAGCCTTCTCTGCAGCCTGTTTTAAATTTTCCACCTCCGATTTTGCGTTCTGAAGCTTGTCAACCACTTCTTTCTCCTGTTTCCACTTGGCTTTCAGCGTATCTCTCTCTACGCTCAGGTTTCCGATCTCAGCGCTCAGCTGGCGCAGCTTTTCATCATCGTTTTCTCTTTTGATGGCTTCTCTTTCTATTTCCAGCTGCCGTATGCTCCTTTCCAGCTTATCTAATTCTTCTGGCATTGAATTCATTTCCAATCGAAGCTTAGCAGCACTTTCATCCATGAGATCAATTGCTTTGTCCGGCAAAAAACGATCGGTAATATAGCGGTGAGATAACTCCACCGCAGCAATTATTGCTTCATCTTTTATACGCACATGATGATGCGTCTCATAACGGTCTTTCAGACCGCGCAATATGGAAATGGCATCTTCCTCACTCGGCTCATCGATAAGTACTTTCTGGAAACGCCTTTCCAACGCTTTATCTTTTTCGAAAAATTTCTGGTATTCATTTAAAGTAGTCGCTCCTATTGCCCTCAACTCACCCCGGGCTAACGCAGGTTTTAAAATATTTGCTGCATCCATGGCACCTTCACCACCACCTGCGCCAATAAGCGTGTGTATCTCATCAATAAATAAAATAATTTCGCCGTCACTGCCACCGACTTCTTTTACCACACTTTTCAGGCGCTCTTCAAATTCCCCTTTGTATTTTGCCCCTGCGATGAGCAAACCCATATCCAGCGCAAAGATCACTTTGGACTTTAAATTCTCGGGCACATCACCATTTACGATCCGATGCGCCAATCCTTCTGCTATTGCGGTTTTGCCAACACCCGGCTCGCCTACTAATATGGGGTTGTTTTTTGTGCGGCGCGAAAGTATGTGAAGTGTCCTTCTGATTTCTTCATCTCTGCCTATCACCGGGTCCAACTTGCCCTGTTTAGCCATCTCATTTAAATTCTTGGCATATTTACTTAGTGCGTTGAATTGCGTTTCTGAACCTTGAGAAGACACCGTGGATCCCTTTCGCAGATCCTTAACAGCAGCAATCAGTCCCTTTTCCGTGAGGCCGGCATCTTTCAATAATTTGGATGTATTATCACTCCCCTGAACAAGCGCAATAAGTAGGTGCTCCAGGCTCACAAATTCATCCCCAAATTTCTTCAAATCAGATCCAGCGCGCAGCACGGTATTATTCGCGTCCCGGCTGATGGATTGAGCTGGCTCTCCCCCACTCGCTTTTGCTAGTTTTGAGATGCTTTCGTCTAATCTATTTTCTAAAAAAGCAATGTTGACATTATTTTTCTTGAGCAAAAATTCAATCGGTGAATCATCATCCGAAAGCAACGCCTTCAGGATATGTTCCGTTTCTATGTTGGCATTGCCATTATTGAAAGCGATCTGCTGCGATTTGGCGATTGCTTCCTGAGCTTTGATAGTGAAATTGTTTAGATTCATATTATAAAATTGAACATTTTAGATAAGCTTTCCGCTATGTCAGTTTAACAATTAGTTATTTTGTGCGTTCATAGCTTTGGTTCACGAACAATTTTTAACACAAATGCCACTCCAAAAAATAATTCTTGCTATTATGACATATAATGTCAAGCCCTTCTGCCTGCAATGCAGCCTACTATCCGCGTTCCTGTTATTCTGGCTGTCGGGCAATGCTCAATATAGTTTTGCCGAATTGGATACATTGTTAAAGCAAAACCAAAAAGCACTTCATAATAATTTTGCGATGGTCGTATGGAAAGAAGGGAAAGTAATCTACCAGAAACAAACAAGCGACTTTAACGCTAAAACCCAGGCTCCCATTGCCAATTCAGGAAATTGGCTTATTGCGGCGCTGGTAATGGCCTTTGTAGATGAAGGAAAGATTTCCCTGGATGATAAGGTGAGCCGGTATATCCCCATTTTTGGTACTTACATGAAGTCCTATATCACCATGCGCAATTGCATTACCAATACAACGGGCATCCGTTCCGATGCAGGTATCGCAAAAATTTTTGACAGAAGCAAACATACAAGCCTGGAAGATGAAGTAACTGACTATGCAAAAAGGGAGATACAGGCGAACCCAAGCACGGAATTTTATTACAGTAATACCGGCCCTGACATCGCAGCACGAGTGCTAGAAGTGGTAAGCAAGAAAAGCTTTGACCGACTGATCATGGAAAAAATCCTTCGGCCGCTCAAAATGAGAGGCACCTCATTCAGTAATGAGGAAGGAGGCGCAGTTAACCCTTCCGGAGGAGCACGCTCCACGGCAAACGACTATATAAATTTCCTTTCCATGCTTTTGAACAAAGGCATGTTTGAAGGAAAACAAATCCTCAGCGAAAAATCTGTAGACCAGATACTTTCAGCACAGTTTACACAACTACCGGTAAAATATACCCCAAAGATGACCGAAGGCCTACACTACGGATTGGGCGCATGGATCGAAGAAACTGATAACGAGGGTAAGGCATCTGTTCTAAGCTGCAACAATTTGTTTGGTACATATCCTTATATTGATAAATGCCGCAATTATGCTGCCATTTTTATCGCGCAGAAACCTCAGCCGGAAGAGAAAAAAGAATTTTACGTTAGTCTGAAAGAAGCGGTTGACGGCCAGATAAATTCCTCTTGCAAATAAATAAGGGAGCATCGTATGAACAACCGGACAGTCACTATTCTAAGAAAATGTGGTTTCGTAATGTTTTTAATAGTATCGCTTGGCCGTACTGCCTGGGCGCAGTATGATTTCAGTAAAGTTGACAAACAACTTGAGCAGTACAAGGCAAAACTGGGCGGTAATATCAATCTGATGATCTGGAAAGATGGCAATCTGATTTACCACCATCAGATAGGCAATATGGTATCTGACAAGGTTATTCCGATTGCTTCTTGCAGCAAATGGCTGAGTGCCGCCCTGGTGATGAGTTTCGTGGACGAAGGGAAATTATCGTTGGAAGACACTATCGGCAGATTCCTTCCCATTTTTACCCTTTATGGCAAAGGCAATATCAAAATAAAAAATTGTCTGTCGCACACTACGGGATTTCAATCAGCACCACTCAATCTTTTTTCTATTGTAGACGAGAACAACTACCCCTCACTGGAAGCGCAGGTAAATGATTTTGCAAAGACAAAAAAATTGATCGCTCCTCCCGGGACAGAAT
>DATMMJ010000574.1:0-2894 GCA_035569795.1 Puia sp.
CAACCGATTCAATTTCATCAGTGATCTGTTTGATGATATGCAAATTGGTTCCTTCGCTGAAATTGGGTACACACTCGATGAGTTGTTCCATGGTCTGCATTTAGATTAAGCAATGAGCCCCGAATATTGACCTAGGGGCGAATCCAAGTTCGCAACTCCCAGCCGGTCGTAACTGTGCCGCACAGCAGTGTGGCGCGGTCAGGTACGATCTCGTTCAGTGCCCGGTAACATGAAAATGATCAATTATCAAAGGCGAATGATTGAATTATTACTATTGGATTTTTGAACAAAAACGCCCCTTGCCAGTGGCCAGAGGTCATTCACCTGCCAAATTAAGGAAAGAAAATTATTCTGCAACTGTAATGTGCTTTCTGGGCCGGATAAAATCAAGAGGACTTTTCTTGAAATAGCGCCAAAGTATGCCAAGGAACTCGGGGTAATCTTTTATGCGTACTCCCCTGGACTTGACCGCTACAATAAAAGCGAGAGAGAAACTTACCAGAAAATTCAGGAACCCTATGCAAAGCACGCCAAGAAAAACGGTCAACAGATACAAAGGAGCAATATTTTTTACGCCGAGGCCATAAACGCCAATAGCAACATTGCCGGCTGAAATGGTGATGTGGCGTATGTCAAAAGGGATGCCGAATAATTTTCCTGCGATGGCAGACATGCCAAGCATAAAGCCCAACGCAATATTGCCTATCAACGGGCCGGAATGGTTTTCGATATAGGTTGCAAAGCGCCTTAATTTTTCTGTTGGCATGGAAAGCCTTAAAAAAGGATGCGTTTGCAATCGTTCTGCAATACTGCCATAATGAATTTTATTTTGAATGTACCCCGCTATGATGCCGCTGAGAAAAAGGAAAAAACCGGCGTTGCAGGCATAAAGTAATGACAAGCTGTGCCAGGGGTGCTGATTCTCAAGCAACATCGCTGCAGCTTTACCATCGGCGATTTTTGTTTTTGTAATTAGATCATAAAGCCACGCAAGTAGGTAAGTACCCGGGAAAACAATGATGAGATTTCCGATGAATGACGCGATCTGGCTGCGTGAAACTTTTGCAACTGTTAAAGCAAGATTATAAAGATTTGGTTGATTATTCTTCTTGGTATCAAGGGAACTGGCAACAGCACTTGCCGTAAAAGCAGGCTGCTTGGTTGCAAGGGTTGAATGTGTTTCGTCAATAATAACGAAGCCTATACTATAATTCATGCTGTATGAAAAGCCATGCCAGAAAATAGGTATTTCCAGGCTTGTAAGGATATTTTTAATGATAGCTACAAAACAAATGATAATGCCACCATTCATTGCGCTGCCTAGCATTGCTCTGTATTCAGCCACAGAAGAGGTGATATACTTGGTTCCCTTTGAACCTTTATGCTCAGCAATCTGATAAGCGATATAGCCGAGACATTGAGACAAAAATTCACGGATACTATTCTTTCGATTTTCATTACGCACCAGCATTTTAAAGAAAGCCACAAATTTTGAAATATCAAATTGGGTATCATTATCGATCACGTCGACAAGCAATGAAATCCTGTCAATTTTATTTTCCAGAACAATCAAAGTGTAGGTTTGATGCAGACTCGTGCCATACCGGGTATGGTTTTCTCTTATGTAACCAATACCATCGTAACATTGCCGCAATGTTTTTTTTAACTGTGACGCGGTATCCATTATTGCCTCGTCGTCCTTTTCGTCTGTAATCAGTTTTTCAAGATCATGAAACAGATAATTTTGCTGTATGAAGGGATTATCTTCCTTTTTCTCTGCTGGCAAATAATTGAACACTTCTTTTTCCAGGCTAAGCTGGGAGACCTGAAACACGAGCATTTTCAACGCCTGTAGCAGCTGATGCAAGATTCTCATGTCGTCAATATGAAAGGAAAGCCCAAGGGTTTCAAAAAAGACGGACCATGTATCGTAGGATATATCTTCCACCCAACGGTAATCATTGCTGCGAAAAAAAACTCTGTTCAGCACATACAAGAAATCATTCTTGCTTTGCAATGATGGCAATAATTTGTGGCGGATACGCCCAAAAAACTCCTGCCAGAAGCCTTTAGCTAATGGGATACCGCTTTCGGTTAGCGCCGCGGAAAAATCGCTGTTGATCAGCTGTGAAATTATTGCATGCTGCAGGTTATGAAGCAATACGGGATGTTCACGCAGCTTAGCGACTATAGCTTGCATATTGGTGTCTGCATGCTGAGTGCCCTTTGCTGATGAGGGCCGGACCGCTGAAAAAAATGAAACAAGAAAGTCAAGGCCTTCTTTTTTTTCATTAATCCGTAAGACGGAGCTCCGGCGAGTGACTGTTTCAATAAAATCGGTCTTATTTTTTTTGTTCAGCAGTGTCATTTGCGCATGTTATTCAAGTTTTATGCCGAAACCGGGTTTGTATATTATTGATTGAATAAATCAAGTAGTCAGGTGGTAAAATGTAATTGGTCAAGCGGATAACGCTATACAAACTCCCCAGCAATCATTACTTTATCAATTAGATTTGTGCCAAAAGAATAAGGATAATAAGCCAGCGAAGGAATTGGTTTTGTAAAAATGAGATTTGCCTTTTTGCCCACGGTGATGCTTCCCAATGCACTACCCAGCTCTATGGCGTAGGCGCCGTTAAGAGTTGCTGCGTTGATTGCTTCTTCAGGCATCATTTTCATCTGGATCGTGCTCAATGCAACCACAAAATTCATATTGCAGCTGGGGGATGACCCCGGATTATAGTCCGAAGCCAGCGCAATGGCACAATTTGCATCGATCAATTCTCGCGCGGGTTGAAAGGGCATCCGAAGAAAAAATGCTGCTGTTGGCAATAGGGTTCCAATGCTCGTTGACCGGCTCAATGCGTCAATATCCTCAATAGTCATAGTTTCCA
>DATMMJ010000575.1:0-8871 GCA_035569795.1 Puia sp.
ATCATTACCAATGCAACAGAAACCACGCGGAGAACGGGCAGTGCGGCTTCGGCAAAATCATTGCCCTGACCGAATAAAGAAAGAAATGCATGAGGGAATATGTTAAGTAAAATTGCCATGGTTACAGAAAAGGTCATGCTCAGCTTAATTATTTTTTTGATCAGCTCAAAGACTCTTCCTTTTTTATCCTGCCCTATAATATTGCTTACCATGGTGTTGGTTGTTGATGCGAAAGACCATGTGAACACGCCAAACAATCCGAATATATTGCGCATGGTGTTGCTTATGGCAAGGTCACGCTGGCCATGATGCTCCACCATGATATAAAAAAATTCCCAGCTTGTAACGCTGATCACATACTGCGCAATTAGAGGTGAAGATTGAGTCAAGATTAAGATCGTACGTTTCTTATCAAATTTGAATTGCACATAAAGTTGCAATTGCTTGCTGATTCCTTTTGCATGGATAACAGCAAATACTACCAGCATCCCGGATGCTTCAGCAATGATGGATGCATAAGCTGCGCCATTGAAACCCATCTTTGGCAAACCGAAATGCCCGAATATCAAACTGTAGTCAAGTACAATGTTCACTATTGTTTCGGCCAGGGTGCCGTAAATTAGAAATTTACTTTGGTTGGTTCCTACGAGCAATGCATTGCGCATTTGATATATGTACAAAAAAGGGAGGCCCCATATCCTGATCTGCAAAAAACCGACAGCCTGTTCTCTTAATGCTGCTGATCTCAGCGAAAACTGCAGGATCCATGGAGCAAAAAAATAAGTGATCGCTATGCAAACGAGTGCTAATGCCAAACTGATAAGAAGGCTTTGTGAAAAAAGTTTGCCAATTTCGTCAATCCGGTTTTCTCCTGCACGACGCGCTATGAGCGCCTGCAGCCCATTGTTGAGCCCTTGCCCGACGACGGCAAATATTAAATAGAACACCCCAGTGATGCCTGCCGTCGCCAAAGATTGCTCATCGAGCTGCCCAAGAAAAATATTGTTCGTGATGAAATTAATCTGAGGAACTAAAATGGCCAGGCTTATCGGCATCGCGATCTGCAATATCTGCCGGTTGGTAATTTCTACCCTGTAATTATTTTTGTTTGCTGTTGCCATTTTTCAAAAAGGAATGCAAGGTACAATAATGAAAAGGTTCTTACAAAGCGCTCAAAAGGTCATCAGGTGAAAATGTTTTTCTGGTACTTGTTTCGTAGTGTGTTCTCGCTATGTGAAGCAAAATATGTGTCAACTTGCAACTGGTGGATAGCTAAACAGAGTAATCAACTATTTTGTAGTATTATTGCGGCTGATTTTTATGTTGCAACCATCCTTTCATATAGAAGCTGATAATATTGAAACCGAAAATTTCCAGCAATGCCGTCTGGTTGTTGTTGTTGATACCGATTCGCTCAGCTATGTGATCATGACCATGGAGCTTGAGCGGCCACTTTGCATAAAATATTTTCAGTTTAACCAGATCAATGACAGGCAGCAAGAGGAAATTATGAGAGAAATAATTTTTGAAGATGAGCTGTTGACCAAAGATATCAATGAAACTTTTGTAGTTTACAATGTGCCTGATAGCACATTGGTGCCAGATGCTTTTTTTGATGAGCAGTTCAATAGAGAATTTGTAAATCTTATTTACGGCAATTTAAATAAGAGTCCAGTGATGAGCGAAAAGGTGCCCTGGTGGGATATCTACAACGTATATAGGCTGCCATCAGATCTGCATAAGTTGCTGCAAAATAAATTCCCTTCCGCAAAGCATTGGCACTTTTATAGCCTTTTGCTGAAAAGCTATAAGAAATTTAATGTCCCTGAAAATGCGCAAACCTTGCAGGTATTGTTTTGTCCCGAGAAGATCATTGTTTCGGTTTATAAAAATGGCAGATTACTGCTCATGCAAAATTTTTTGTATAGCATTCCGGAGGATGTTTTATATCATTTGCTGAATTGTTGCATGCAACTAGACATGAGCCGGCAGGTTGTAAAACTGCAGCTAAGTGGTTTTATTGAAACGCAATCATTGATTTATAGCGAGCTGGTAAAATACTTTTCAGATGTTTCGTTCTCAGAACCGGAAGAAAGCATAGCAAAATCAGATATGCTAAAAAAATACCCACTTCATTATTTTTCATCTCTATTGAAAATGGCCGCATGCGTATAATTGCTGGAACTTTGGGTGGAAGAAAGATCAACCCTCCTTCAAATATGCCACACACGCGGCCGACTACTGATATTGCAAAAGAGGGTCTGTTCAATATACTGCAAAATCATATTGATTTTGAAAACCTGAAGACACTGGACCTTTTTGGTGGCACAGGGAGCATCAGTTATGAGCTTGCTTCGCGAGGCGCGAAAGAGTTGACGATCATTGAAAAGGATTATGTGATGCATGAGTTTATAAAAAAAACTTCCAGGGAGCTTCAGCTAACCAATTTCACTATTCTGAGGACGGACGTATTCAGGTTTGTTGAACAATGCACAGAGCAATTTGATTTTATTTTTGCCGGACCGCCATATGCTCTGGGCAACATTGATGACTTGCCCAAGCAGATAGCAGAAAAAAAAATATTAGCACCTGGCGGATGGTTTGTGCTTGAGCATACTCCAAAGAATAACTATGAAGGTTATGTCCTTTTTACCTCGCAACGAAATTATGGGACTACAGTTTTTTCTTTTTTTGTTAACAAAGAATAATTTACCTGGCATTACCACATGAAATGCACCGTTGCCCAATGATTTAAAAATTGTTCACCAATCTAAAAGTGGATAAGTTCTCAAGCCCTTCCTGTGACCGGGCGTTGGAGTATTTGTAACAAAATCTGCTATACAGGGTTCTTAAGATAAAGCGTACCTTTGCAAAGAGCTCGCTCCGAATAGTATTTATGAATTTTAATTTCCCTTTGCTAAAGCCGATACGGATTCTTTTGTTCCCTTTTTCTCTGATCTATGCTTTGATGATACTGGCGCGCAACTGGTGTTACGACAGAAATATTTTTACATCGACCTCGTTCAATCTCCCCATTATATGTATTGGTAACCTGGTGGTGGGTGGAACAGGGAAATCGCCCATGGTGGAGTTTCTGGTGCAAAAATTAAATAATGATTATTCTGTTGCTGTTTTAAGCCGCGGCTACAAGCGAAAAACCAGGGGGTACGCTCTGGCTAATCAATCTTCCACAGCCCTTGATATTGGAGATGAGCCGATGCAGTTCCATATCAAATTTCCCGGTGTGGCGGTAGCCGTTGGAGAGGAGCGGATTGTAGCCATACCCCAATTATTGCATGACAGACCCGCCACAAAAACAATCATTCTAGATGATGCATTTCAGCACCGCAGTGTGAAAGCAGGATTGAATATTTTATTGACTGATTACGGGAATTTATTCACGCGCGATTGGTTTTTGCCTACCGGCGATCTGAGAGATGAAAAGAAGAGTTACAAGCGGGCAGAAATAATTGTCGTAACAAAATGTAAAGAGGACTTATCCGGTGAAGAAAAATTGGAGATCATTGGAGAGATACAACCCATTGCAAGGCAAAGTGTTTTCTTTTCAACCATTCAGTATGGTATAGCATACCACATTATCAGTAAAAGATCTTATGCAGTGAATGAGAACACCGAAGTGCTTTTGGTAACAGGTATCGCCAATCCTGAACAATTAAAGAAATATCTTTTGAACAGTTCAAAAACCTACTATGAGATTGCATACAGCGACCACTATATATTCACTATTGATGACCTCAACGAAATCGTCAGGAGGTTTAATGGGATTAAAGCTCAAAATAAAATAATTTTAACTACTGAAAAAGATGCTGTAAGGCTAACGAAGTTTCAGCAAGAACTGGCGGGACTCCCATTTTATGTGATGCCTATTGAGCCTAAAATTTTATTTGATGAGGAGAAGCAGTTCGTCGGCCTGATAACAACATTCATTTCAAATTTTTTTAAAAACAAGAATAAAGATTGATGTCACACAAAAAAGAAAAAAATAAAAAAAAGAATTCTCCTTCAGCTTATTTGTCGAAGGGGATCCTTGACGTCACGAGATCAGGGATTGGATTCGTGAGCATGGAAAATAAAGAACAGGATATCCTTGTCCGCCCGAATGATTTCAATACTGCGCTGCATGGCGATACGGTTCGAGTGCAGGTTATAAGCAGCTCTTCAAAGAGCGGCCGCATGCAGGGACGCATCACTGAGGTAGTAGAACGCAAGCAGATTGAATTTTTGGGAAAAATAGAAGTAAGCGCAGCATTTGCTTTTTTTATTGCCGAGACAGACAAGCCGATGCCCGACATTTTTGTCCCATTATCAAAATTGAACGGCGCAAAAAACAATGACCGGGTCATTGTTCGAATTACGGAATGGGAGAAAACTAAAAAACCGCAGGGCGAGGTGATTGAAGTAATGGATAGCAATGACGAGAATGATAAAGCAATGAAAGAGATTTTGCTAGAGGCAGGATTTCCGGTTTTTTTCCCGGAAGCTGTACTGGAAGGGTCTGAAAGGCTGGTGGATACCATCTCCCAGGAGGAGACTAATAAAAGAAAAGATTTTCGCGACATATTGACTTTTACTATTGATCCTGCTGATGCAAAGGATTTTGATGATGCTATTTCCTTCCGCAAATTGAAAGATGAGGTATATGAAATTGGTGTGCACATTGCGGATGTGAGCCACTATCTGGAACCCGGCACTGCCCTAGATAAAGAAGCATATGCCAGAGCGACATCCGTTTATTTGCCAGATAGAGTGAACCCAATGCTGCCTGAGCGGATTTCAAATGAACTATGCTCTTTGCGCGCCCATGAAGACAAACTCACATTCTCTGCTGTATTTCAATTGACGCATAAAGGGGATGTAAAACAATATTGGCTGGGAAAAACAGTGATTCATTCTGACCATCGGTTCACTTACGAAGAAGTGCAGGAAATTATTGAACAAAAAGAGGGTGCGCACAAGGAGGCGGTGCTTATCTTAAATGATCTTGCACAACGCTTCCGCAAACAGCGTTTTAAAAGAGGAGCGATCAATTTTTCATCAACAGAAGTGCGTTTTAGACTGGATGAAAAAGGAAAACCAATCGGTGTCATCGTAAAGGAAAGCAAAGAAGCGCATCAATTGATTGAGGAGTTTATGTTACTGGCCAACAAAACAGTCGCAGAAAGTGTATCAAAAATCAAAGTGAACAAGAAACCAATCCCATTTCCGTATCGCGTGCATGATACCCCGGATAAAGAAAAATTATTGCCTTTTATTGCATTTGCAAAAAAATACGGCCATGAATTTGATACCAAAACGCCACAGAAAATTGCTGAATCTTTTAATCAGATGCTTGCAGATGTACATGGGAAGCCAGAACAACACGTGCTTGAGCAATTAGGTATTCGCACGATGGCCAAAGCAATTTACACTTCAGAGAACATTGGTCATTACGGTTTGGGATTTGAACATTACTGCCATTTCACTTCTCCTATCCGCCGCTATCCGGACGTGATGGTGCACCGGATATTGGATCAGTGTTTGAATGATAAGATTGAAGTGGATAAAAAATTAGAAGCGAAATGCAAACACTCAAGCGAGCGAGAACGTGCAGCCATGGAAAGCGAGCGTGCCGCTAATAAATACAAACAGGTTGAATACCTTCAGAATTTCCTTGGTGAAGAATTTGAAGGCGTGATAAGCGGCGTGGCTGCTTTTGGATTTTGGGTTGAAACAGTGCTGCATAAATGCGAAGGCCTCGTCAGCCTGAACTCTTTGATGGAATATGATGATTTCAGATTAGTGGATGGCGAATATTGCCTGGCTGGGAGACGAAGCGGTCGCACATTCCGAATGGGCGATAAGATTACCATTAAAGTAGTCTCGGCTAATTTAGCAAAGAGACAGTTGGACTATGAATGGGTGGTTACAGCGGCCGTAAATGATGAGTCAGAAGTTTCCGGGCACAAAAAGAGGAAGGAAAAGCATCATAAATAAGCTCGTGCATGGTAAGTAGTGTGTAAAGAATAGTATAATTGCAACCATTGCATTTTGATTTCGATTCAGGATTAAACGCGCTCTATTTACCAAGGAAATTTTACGTTCATATGCATTCATTCGAAGAATTATCAAAAGAATTTTCAGCAAAGTTCAATACAAAGCATTTTCCGGAGCACCCGGTCAGTTTGTATGAACCGGCAGATTATTTTCTTTCCTTGGGGGGTAAACGCATCCGACCGGTGCTGTGCCTGATGGCAAATGAGTTGTTTAATGATATGAATCCGGATGCATGGAACGCTGCAACAGCCATTGAACTGTTCCATAATTTTACGTTGATACATGACGATATCATGGATAAAGCGCCGTTGCGCCGCGGTGTGCAAACGGTGCATGAAAAATATGGAAGCTCGTCTGCTTTGCTTTCGGGCGATGTGATGCTGGTAGTTGCCTATGATTATCTCAATAAAGTTGATTCTTCTTACCTGCATAAGATCATTCATGTATTTAACAAAACAGCGAAGGAAGTTTGCGAAGGCCAACAGATTGATATGGATTTTGAGAACAAAGAAATTGTTTCTCTGGACCAATACCTGCATATGATCGAGCTAAAAACATCTGTCTTGCTTGCAGGGAGCCTGCAAATTGGCAGCATACTGGGAGGTGCCGGCGATGGCAACCAGCAACACTTATATGAATTTGGAAGAAATCTGGGTCTCGCATTCCAGGTGCAGGATGATTATCTGGATGCATTTGGCGATCCGAAAAAATTTGGCAAGCAGGTAGGTGGCGATATTCTTTCAAACAAGAAAACATTTTTGCTGATTAAGGCAATGGAAGTCGCTACAGATGCACAGATTAGAGAACTAAAGGAACTAATACGCACAAACCCAGACGATAAAGTGAGCCGCATGCTTTCGATTTTTAGAAACTGCAGAGTGGATGAATGGGCAAAGCAATTGAAAGATAAATATGTTGATGCCGCCTTAAAGCATCTGGAAGATATTGCAGTTTTGTCGGTGCGAAAGAAACCATTGAAAGAACTTACAGGGTTTTTAGTGCAAAGAGATTATTGATGAGTAAACTCAATAGCAAGTTTTTCTCTTCTTGGTTAAACAGATTTATTGCCTGGTAGCCCAAAAATCTTCCAAGGTTGATTAGGGGTTGCACATATTTTTGCTATTGATATTTTGATAGTTCAATAAATTTTTATGAAGCATTTTTATGTATTTTTTCTGCTGTTACTCAATTGCATGTATGCATGCACTCAATCTTCTCAGCACATGGATTTTGAGAAGTACGAACCGAAGTCTACATTGGTAGTGCCTCAGCATATTGTCACTCATGCCAAATTCCCCTTCATCGATGTGCACAATCATCAATGGGATGTGCCTAACCAAGATCTTTCTGGATTATTCGCTGATATGGATAGGCTGAACATGGCTGTTATGATTAATCTGAGCGGTAAAAGCTATAAAGAAACTATTGGGCGAAACGGTGGTTTTGATGTACAGGGAAATGATTATCTCGTAAAAAGCTTGCAACATATTGCGCAGGCAAATGTAAAAAGATTGAAACTCTTTACTAATATTTCTTTTGTTGGCTTTGGTGAAAAAGGATGGACTGAGAAAGCAGTGAAGGAACTCGAAAAAGATGTACAGTCGGGAGCGTGCGGATTAAAAATCTATAAAGACCTGGGCATATATTTTAAAGATCAGAATGATCATCTCATAGCGATTGATGATCCACGCCTGAATGCCATTTGGGAAAAATGCGGAGAGCTTCACATCCCCGTCCTCATTCATTCTGCAGACCCAAAAAGTTTTTGGGATGCGATTGATGAGAAAAATGAGCGCTGGTTGGAGGTGACCACGCATCCTGAACGCAGCTATCATAAAAAGAACTTGCCCTCTTGGGATTCGCTGATTGCAGAGCAGCACAGAATGTTTGCCAAACATCCCCGCACTACTTTCATCGCCGCGCATTTTGGATGGTTGGCTAATAATCTTGCGGCGCTTGACAGTTTGCTGACTGCGCTTCCAAATGTGTATGTGGAATTTGGCGCAATCATTGCAGAAATTGGCAGACAACCCGTCACCGCAAAAAAATTCTTTGAGAAATACCAGGACAGGATTTTATTCGGCAAAGACAGTTGGGTGCCTTCAGAATATGCCACTTATTTTCGTGTCCTTGAAACTACCGATGAATATTTTCCTTATCACAAAAAATATCATGCCTTCTGGCGCATGTACGGCATTGGGCTCAGCGATGAGGTACTGAAAAAAATCTATTATAAAAATGCGCTCCGCATCATTCCTGGCATTGATAAAACGTTATTCCCCTATTGATATTTTGTTGTTTTATCAGCACAAAAACGCTTGTTTAAAAAGGTAAATTTATAGAAGCTGAGTTGTGGTCAGCATGCGTTCAAGTGTAGCGAAGGCACCATTCTATCCAAAGGAATTACGCAGACGGGGCTCTTCAGCAAAGACGAAGAGCAGATTGTATTGCAAGCGCCAGGTAACCAGGCCGAATAAAATTAACTGCCCGGGAACATCAAAAAGCCGGGAGCTATGGGTTGCAAACTGCGCGTTTTGATTAAAGCACTTGGCTCCCAGCGCGCCGCTTTTCGTACACATATTTTGACTATCTTCCGATATAAAACCAAAACTACATGGCGGGCTCATTGTTCAGGAAAAAATCATTATCAAAAATCATTGCAGATGCTCACGCAGGCCTGGGCGATGCGCATGAGCATGGCATGAAAAAAGTGCTGGGGGTGCGGGACCTTACTTTTATGGGTGTTGCCGCGGTGATTGGCGCCGGCATATTCTCCACCATTGGTACGGCAGCTTACCACGGCGGCCCAGGCGTTAT
>DATMMJ010000576.1:0-14496 GCA_035569795.1 Puia sp.
GGCAATGACGGGCTGAATACCGTGATACCTGTCCGCAATGATATTTATTACAAATCTCGCCCAAAACTCGGCATTGAAAAAAGTAAAGCGTTAGCGTTAACGGATGAAGTAGGATTACATCCTGCTCTGGGAGGATTTAAAGAAATGTTTGACGATGGGAGCCTTGGAATCATCAGCAGTGTTGGCTATCCAAATCCTGACCGGTCGCATTTTCGCAGTATGGACATCTGGCAAACAGCCAGCGAGAGCAAAGATTACATATATACGGGATGGTTGGGCCGTTACCTGGACTCTCAATGCCAGGGATGCGACAAACCAACACAGGCCCTGGAAATTGATGATGTATTGAGCCTTGCCTTAAAAGGGGACCAGCTGAAAGGACTCGCTTTGAAAGATCCGCAGAGACTATATAACACAAGCCACCAGAAATATTTTAAAGACGTACTAGCCGATCACAAGATCCAGGACCCAGCACAACCAGTAGATTATCTGTACAAAACAATGGCAGAGACTTTAACAAGCGCTGATTACATTTTTCAGCAAAGCAAGCTCCGGGCATCTTCGAAGCAATATCCAAAAACGGGTCTTGGTAAAAGTCTTCAAACAATCGCATCACTCATTTTTTCTGACATCAATACAAAAGTTTATTACGTATCGCTTGGAAGTTTTGACACGCATGTGAACCAGCAAGGCGAGCAGCAGAGATTGTTCTCTGAAATGAACGACGCAATGCAGTCATTTGTGTCCGACCTAAAATCGAACAACCGCTTTCAAGACGTTTTACTCATGACTTTTTCTGAATTTGGAAGAAGGGTATCTCAAAATGCAAGCGATGGCACCGATCACGGCACGGCAAATACTATGTTCTTGCTGGGTGGTAGTTTGAAACAAAAGGGTCTTATAAACGAAATGCCTGATTTAAGCGATCTGGACGAGGGTGATTTGAGATATAAGATTGATTTTAAGGATGTTTACGCAACGGTATTAAATAAATGGCTTGGAGCTGACGATGATCATATCCTAGGCAAAAAATGCAATCATCTTGATTTTGTCTGACTTGAAATTTATTTTCTATCCGTGCTCGTCTATATATAAAAGCCTCTGCATTATCAAAAACACAGAGGCTTTACTTTTTATTAAGACTGCACGCGCACCCTTGGATCCATTTAGATATGGTGATGGATGCCGCATTACTTGTTGCGATAGATGATTACCAGCCTTGTTTGGCGACACCAGCCTTAATGGCGGCAAGTGCTTTTTCTTCACCCAATAGCGTGGTAAGTTTATTGCCTTTACCATCATTGCCCTGGGCCATATAAGCTCCTTTGGCAGTTTTGGTAATCACTGCATCATGGATAGGGACATTCTTTTCTTTTGTTTTTACATTGTATGCTGTAAGCATTTCTGTTGACATTGTTTAAATAGTTTTAAATGGTTAGTAATTGATCAACCACAAATAAATAATTTTCAATACTGTAGGTAAAGGTAAAACATATTATTTAACCGTGATGGCGGGGGAATCATAATGTTTTAAACATCCAGTTTTGCATATTTTGCATGGCTCTCGATAAAATCGCGCCTGGGTGCCACTTCATCACCCATCAGCATGCTGAAAACACGGTCAGCCTCTGCTGCACTTTCTATGGTTACCTGTTTTAGCGTTCTTGTATCCGGGTTCATCGTCGTTTCCCATAATTGCTCGGAGTTCATTTCCCCTAAACCTTTATAGCGCTGCACGTTCACGCTGTCTTCTTTGCCTCCGGCCAGTTTTTCAATCCAGCTTTTTCTTTGATCTTCGTTCCACGCATAAGCCTGCTCTTTTCCTTTTTTTACTAAATATAGCGGTGGCTGGGCAATATACACATATCCTTGTTGGACGAGTTCTTTCATATAACGATAAATAAAGGTCAATATCAATGTGGCGATATGGCTCCCATCGACGTCGGCATCGGTCATAATGATGAGCTTGTGGTAACGCAACTTGATTAGATTGAGCGCTTTGGGATCTTCCACGGTTCCAACCGTTACACCAAGTGCGGTGTACATATTCCTGATTTCCTCATTCTCATATATCCTGTGCTCCATCGCTTTTTCTACATTCAGGATTTTTCCCCTTAATGGTAGGATGGCCTGGAAACTGCGATCACGGCCTTGTTTGGCAGTGCCTCCTGCGGAATCACCCTCTACCAGATATAATTCGCAGCGATCGGGATCACGGTCAGAGCAATCGGCCAATTTGCCCGGCAAACCTCCACCACTCAATACACTTTTGCGCTGAACCAGTTCCCTTGCTTTCTTTGCAGCTGCACGTGCCTGCGCTGCAAGTATCACTTTTTGGATGATACTCTTTGCTTCCCTCGGATTTTCTTCCAGATAAGCTTCCAGGACTTTCGATACTGTTGAGTCAACTACTCCACTCACTTCATTATTGCCAAGTTTCGTTTTTGTCTGCCCCTCAAATTGGGGCTCGGGTACTTTCACTGAAATGATTGCACTCAGGCCTTCGCGGAAATCATCGCCCTCAATTTCTACTTTCGCTTTCTCAAATGCGTTCTGCTTATCACCGTAACTTTTAAAAGTTCTGGTCAGCGCACGGCGGAAGCCTGCCACATGTGTTCCGCCTTCGATTGTATTGATATTGTTTACGTAGGAATAAATATGCTCGCTGTAACTATCGTTGTAGCGAAGGGCTACTTCAACTGCCACATTGGTCAGTTCATCGTGGCCTTCAACAAAAATAATCTGAGGCAAAAGAGCGTTCCTGCCTCCGTTGGTGTCAAGCATTTCGACAAATTCAACAATGCCGCCTTCACTGAAAAAAGTCTTCGTATACGTATTGCCTTTGTCATCGATTTCCCGCAGGTCATTCATTATGATGCGGATCCCTTTGTTAAGAAAAGAAAGTTCGCGAAGACGGCTTTCTAAAATATCTCTATTGTAATCCAGCGTTATGAATATGCTTGCATCTGGCCAGAAATGGACGCTGGTACCTGTTTTATCGCTCTCTCCGATTGCGCGGACAGGATATTGCGGTATGCCGATTTTATATTCCTGCTCAAAAATCTGGCCTTCACGCTGCACAGTGATTTTAAGATAACTGCTTAGTGCATTCACGCAGCTAACGCCAACACCGTGAAGACCGCCTGAAACCTTATAGGTGTTCTTATCAAACTTCCCCCCTGCGTGAAGAACAGTCATCACCACCTGCAAAGCACTGACGCCTTCTTTTTTCATTATACCTGTCGGGATGCCCCTGCCATCATCTTGGACGCTGATGGAATTGTCCTCATGAATATTAACAATGATGTTTTTGCAATAACCTGCCAAAGCTTCATCAATAGAGTTGTCAACCACTTCATATACTAGGTGGTGCAGTCCTTTTACCCCAACATCTCCAATATACATCGCTGGCCGCTTGCGGACTGCTTCCAAACCCTCGAGAACTTGAATACTTTCTGCACCATAACCATTGCTTGCGGTAGGTAGAATTTCCTGTATTGAATCGCTCATAAATTCGTGAAAAATCCTTTCGGTTAATAAAAAAACTGTAGAGTCTGCAAATGTACGAAAAATAAGGGTTACAGCCGTTTTTAATAGCCCATTTTATGCATTTTTTTTGAAAATAAATAGGGTCATTTCAGACCTCTTTTTCGAGAACAATGCTTGTCATAAAACAGTCATAAGAGCATTCACCCAGCAGATGCAGGTACAATAGGGTTGATTATTCATATTTCGGTTGTAAATTTGTCATCTTATGCATCAGCCACAGGATATATTAGCGCTCTCGTACAATCGGCCGATTATGGTTGATGAACTTCGCGTGTTGCAGCAAAAGGAGCAGCAAATACCGGGCTCGGTACAATATTCCATCAAGCGATATGAAGGCAACCCTCAGTGGAATATGGAAGATATGGGTATGATGGTTTATCACTACCAAAAAAATGAAATCAGGGAAAACTATCTGGAGCTTCGTTTTTGCATTGCCGGGAATATCTATTGCAGACAAAAACAAACAGAATGCGATTTATGCAAATTAAATGCATCGCGCAGTTGCGGTGAACGTACCGAAAGCGTGGATGTGCTCAGCTTTAGATTCTCCCCAGTCCATTTATCGCAGTTTGTAAAACCGCGCAGGCTGAGTAACACACTCTCAGATAATATTCTCAACTTCACGCATCCATCCTCGTTCTCAAAGATATTATCACTATGCAGCAGGAGCCGCATGGTTCTTGAAGGCCTGCTCAATAATACCCATAAAGACAGCATGGAGAATATTTACGTCAACGCCCAAATGCAGATGCTGCTTTTGTACAGCCTTGAGTGTATGCTCGGAGAAAAAGAAACCGATGGCTTCCAATGCAAATTCTTAGCGAACGAAGCTGACCGCGAAAAGATAATCAAATCAAGGGAGGTTTTGCTGGAGCATATTGGAGAGCCCTTGACCATAAAGGAACTGAGTCGTAAAGTAGCAATCAACGAATGTTATCTCAAAAAAGGATTTAAAGAAATGTTCGGGACCACTATATTCGATTTTTATCAGTCTCAGCGGATGGAGCATGCAAGATATTTATTGTACGAAAAGGGATTGAGCGTAACGGATGTTTCCCTGATGCTTGGCTACTCTTCTATCTCCCATTTTTCTACTGCATTCAAAAAGCACACTGGCCTAAAGCCCTGTGAGTTACTTTTTCATTGACTGGGTACAATGATCCATTGGAAGTGGTAAAAAAAGCCGCTCTCCTGGTTTTGTTTGTTTAATACTCCTTTACAATTCACCCTCACCTATTACTGTATCTTCATAAAGGGCATATTGTTCTCCTGATGGCAGCTATTGCAATTACTGGTGAGTGATTGGAAATTTGTCTTTAGCGAAGCATCGTCTTTTTTTGCTGCAGCATCTGCGAGCACATTTAGTGGCGATTGCAGATACTTATCATAAAATATTGCAAAAGGTTTTTGCAGCTTGTCATTGGTAATGTGCAGTTGCTCTATTTTTTCTGTAATTTCTTTTATCTCATCCACTTCATAAGCTGCTCTCAGGTAATCTTTTTCGAGTATGGATTTGCCAAGCGAATCATGGTGATATTTGATCTGAAGCATAAATTCCCCCAGTCCCGGTTTTAGCTGATTGATGATTTTGTTTAAAGAATCAATCCCAGCCCGGCTGTTGTCCGTTGCAGGGGGAGTGCTGCAACTCGCTATTGCCATAGTTAAAATACAGCATGCGACTCTTAAAATCATATTTTTCATTTTCAAAAATTTTTAGAAAGTTACGTCTGATTTTTAATTTTTTTTTTTGAGGGGAAGCCCGAGCAGTTTTTATTGATATTTTCGTTCACAAATCTAAAGTCATGAAAATTATAATAGTTGGTGCAACGGGCACCCTAGGAAAAAAGATTACGGAAGTATTGGATAAAAATCATCAGGTGATTAAAGTCGGTTCTAAAACTGGGGATATGCAGGTTGACATTCGCTCTGCTTCCTCCATAGAAGAATTGTTTAAGAAAACAGGACAGTTTGATGCATTGATAAGCACAGCAGGAGCAGGCTATTTTGGTCCATTCGATAAAATGACAGAGAAAGAATTCCAGATTGGTATCGAGAGCAAATTAATGGGCCAGGTTAATTTGGTGTTGATAGGGCAGCATCATATCAACCCGAAAGGCTCTTTCACGCTGACTTCCGGCATTTTATCCGATGATCCGGTGCGTGGCAGCGCGAACCTTGCCACAGTAAACGGAGCGATCAATTCTTTTGTACTGGCGGCCTGCTATGAATTAGATAATGATGTGCGCATAAACGTGGTCAGCCCCGGAGTAGTCGAAGATTCACCGCATTATTTCTCGTCATTCCCGGGACATGTTCCTGTTGCAATGGATAAAGTAGTTGCCGGGTATGTTAAAAGTGTGCTGGGTATAGTTTCTGGTCAGGTAATAAAAGTGATTTAGGGCTAGTCATCAATTGCTGATGGACCCTGGTTAAGGGTTTATCACCCCAGATATTTTATTTGCTATCTGGGTCATTCATAAAATAACTCAACGCGCCGCTTGGGCATTTTTTTACCTGAGCAATTATTTTTTCTGTAGTGGATGCTTCAGGCTTTATCCATGGCCGCTCCATTGGGTTAAAGACCTCCGGTAATCCGGTTGCCTGCTTCCAGCATATCGTTGAATGTATGCATAAAGTGGGTTTCCACACAATAGTCAGTTCTCCGTTGGTGTATTTTTTAGTTATGTCTTTCATTTCAATATTGTTTGAATCTTGATGGGATTAGTCAATATTTTATGGATTGGGCATTGTTCTGCAATTTCAATTAAGTGTATTCTTTGTTCATCAGTTAAGTTACCAATTAACAGGATTTCACGCTCCATATTTGTAATGTTTTTTGTCACATCTTTTTGCATTGTTATAATAACGTCAATATTTTCAAGACTCCATTGTTTCCTGTCTGCGTACATACGAAGCGTTGCGCAGGTGCAGGCTGCCAGCGCGCTGCACAAAAGCTCGCTTGGTGAAAAACCCAGATCTGTGCCTCCACTGCTTTTAGGTTCATCTGCGATCAATTCATGTCTTGCGTTGCTTAGTACGGTCTTGTAATGACTCCCATTGATGTGCCCACTGACTTTTGTCATTTTGTCTATTTGAATGGATTATCGCGTACGGTAAAGTTGCCATTTGGATTATCAGCTAATGCCGCCTCAATTTCATTTGATAATAACCCGCTGCCTCCGCCAAAATGTTGGATGATCTTTATCTCAGGGTTTTGAAAGGTGAATAATTTTCTTAGTTTATTTTCCCCTTCCTGGCTAATGCCACTACCCAATAGTATCAAATCAAATTTCTGTTGACCGAAAAGTGCAACTGCTTTCTCACCCTCTGCGGTACCAACTGCCTCCCATCTTTCATTATCATTAATTAATCGCAAAATGGTTTGCAGGATTTGTTCGTGATGACAGATTACCAGGATTTGCGTTTTTCGCATAAAATAATTCTAGATAATGCTTATATAGTCATTGGCACTTCCATCAGCAAAACTTCTGAGTCAGTGTCTGCTTTGATCTTGATCTTTTCTGTATCCCATATTCCCAAACCGTCTCTTGCACCCAGTTGTTGGTCCGCTACGGTAAGATCACCACTCAGCACAAATGTATATACTCCGTTCCCTTTTTTTCTCAGCATATATTCTGTAGAAAAACCTTTGTCCAGTTTTCCAAGATGGAACCACGCATCCTGATGTATCCAAACACCTGCTCCGTTTGGATTTGGTGAAAGTATTTCCTGCAATTTGTTATGCCTGTCTTCTGCATGTAGCGTAATTTGGCTGTATCTGGGCTCCACATTTATTTTGTTTGGTAAAATCCATATCTGCAAAAACTTCACCAACTCGTCTTTGTTCTTGTTGTACTCGCTATGAAAAATACCCGTGCCGGCGCTCATCGCCTGAATGTCACCCTTTTGTATAACGGCTGTATTGCCCATGCTGTCCTCGTGCTGCAAATCCCCCTGTAAAGGAATAGAAACGATTTCCATATTATCGTGCGGGTGCTTGCCAAATCCTCTTCCCGCTGAAACAGTGTCATCATTCAGCACTCTTAAGGCACCAAAATGAATCCTTTCCGGGTTATAATAATTCGCGAAGCTAAAACTTTGATAACTATCTAGCCAACCGTGGTTTGCATGACCCCGGGTAGCTGCTTTGTGTAACACTAGGTTTGCCATATTGAAGTTTTTTATCTGAGCAAAGTTCCGTCAAAGCACACGCTGGTTCAAATAAGCTAGATTAAGAAATCTCGGCGCATTACTGGTCTTGAGAGGAGAAGGGATCAGTTGCACAGGTATTCATTTTGCACCATGGGCTAAACGTCGTGCTGGATTACTGTCTGTCTTTTTCCCTTGTTCCTGAAATGCTCCGCCTTCACTTTGCTCAAAAATTCCGGTGTTACGCCAATATAAGAGGCTATCATTTTTTGCGGCAAACATTCAATGAGTGTTGGATACTGCGTACAGAAAGCAGCATAGCGTTGTTGCGCAATCAAGCTCATATTATCTATTAATCGCTGCCGGCTTGTAACAAGAGAATTTTCTGTGATGATGCGAAAAAAACGCTCAAATTTTGGCACAACAATGAATAGTTTTTCCTGGTCTTTTCTTGATAATAGTAAGATCTCAGAATCGTCGATCGCATCAATGTTCAAGTTGCCGGGCTTTTGCGTAATCAAACTGTACATATCTGCGATCCACCAGTCAGGGGGTGCAAACTGCAAGATATGCTCAAAACCATTTTCGTCCACAGTGTAGCCGCGTAAACATCCTTTGGTTACAAAAGCAGAGTGAAGGCAGACTTCGTTCTCGCGGAGATAAAATTGTTTCTTCCTAATTTTTTTTTCTTTCAGTAATGCAATAAATATTTTCTCTTCCGCTGCAGTAAGGGAGATGTGTTTTGCAATATTTTTTAATAGAATCGAGTAATCCATGTTTGTTTGTGGATTGGTTATTCTTGTTTTAAGGCCCGCTCAATATTTTTATCAGGAATAAACCATATAACGGAAACTAATAAGAAAAGAACCCCCGAAACCTCTGTGTTAATGAATGCGAACACAAAAGCCGTTGAATAAGCAGCCACAGAAAAAAAGCCTTTCTTTTTTAGCATTTTAAAGGCATACTTTAATTCTTGGTTGTCCCCGATTTTGTTTTGGATATGGAGTTGCAGGATAGTGAACGCAGTACCGCAAAAAAGCAGCAGCAATGCATACACAGCAACAGGATGTGAAGCAAAATGTGTTTCTCCCATCCAGTCGGTTGCAACCGGAACCAGCGAAAGCCAGAATAGCAAATTGATATTGCTCCAAAGGATCGCTGAATTTACTCGTGTGAGTGCATGAAGCAAGTGGTGGTGATTTACCCAATAAATACCTACAAACAAGAAACTGAGCATGTAACTGATAATGATGGGTATCAATGGTTTCAGCGATCCCCAGCCTGCATCGTGCGGCACTTTTATCTCCAGCACCATAATGGTAATAATGATGGCAAACACGCCATCACTGAATGCTTCCAGCCGGTCTTTATTCATATGCTAAAGTAGGTCTAACTAGGTTTTCGTTGTAAGTTAATGAACAAAATCAATTTTTGATTTGAGCCTTCGAGACTAAGGTGGCACTCTGGCCGCGGGATTCCATCCTTAAGATTAAAGTTCAGCCAAACTTTCTTCTGTTGCTTCAACCGTATAGTCAATGTCTTTTTTCGTGAGGGCATTATTTAAAAACCAGCTTTCAAACGCAGATGGAGGAAGATAAATGCCCCGGCTTAGCATGGCATGAAAATATTTTTTAAATAAATCAATATTAGCCGATGCTGCGCTTGCGTAATCTTGTACAGAATGATTGCTGAAATGTACGCTTATCATGGAACCGAACTGGTTTATAACAAACGGGATTTTTGAGGCAAGAAAAACGCGGTGCAGGTTATCGCGCAAGTAAATTGTTTTTTCTTCCAGCTCTTTGTAGATGGTAGGATTGTCTTTTAATATTTTTAATGTGGTATACCCCGCAACCATGGCAATCGGGTTGCCGCTCAGTGTGCCCGCCTGATACACATTCCCGAGCGGCGAAATGTGGTTCATGATTTCCCGAGGGCCCCCGAATGCGCCGACCGGCATCCCGCCCCCAATCACTTTTCCATAAGTAATTAAGTCTGCCTGCACATTTAATTTCTCCTGTGCTCCACCGGGCGATAAGCGAAAGCCTGTCATCACCTCATCAAAAATCAAGATGATATTTTCTGCCGTGCATATCTTTCGCAGGCTCTCTAAAAAACCAGGTTGTGGCAATATACAGCCCATATTGCCTGCCACGGGTTCGACAATAATAGCGGCGATTGCATCTTTATTTCCCGCAACCAGTTTTTCAACTGCTGCTATATCATTGTAGGGGCAGGTGAGCGTATCGTTGGCGACTCCGGCCGTAATTCCCGGCACAGCCTGAATATTTAAAGTAGCAACGCCACTTCCCGCTTTTACTAAAAAACTGTCCGCATGACCGTGATAACAACCTTCAAACTTGATAAATTTGTTTTTGCCTGTAAAGCCTCTCGCTAGACGGATAGCGCTCATGCATGCCTCTGTACCGCTGCTTACCATTCTTATCAGGTCTACGTTGGGCACCATGCTTTTGATTAATTCAGCCATGTCAATTTCCAACTCAGTTGGCGCGCCAAAAGATGTGGAGTGAATGGCTTTTTCCTGTATCGCTTTGACTACCTGTTCCTGCCCGTGACCCAAGATCATCGGCCCCCAAGAGGAGATGTAGTCAATATACTTATTCCCATCTGCATCAAATAAATATGCACCTTTCGCTTTAGTGATGAATAAGGGTGTCCCACCTACACTTTTAAATGCACGAACGGGAGAGTTCACCCCGCCGGGAATGGAGCGCTGCGCTCTTTCAAATAATATCTTACTATTTTGGGTATTCATTTCCGGTATATCTATCGGATGCTACGTGTTCAAAAGGGTTATCCTGATAAAAATCATGATTTGCAATTCCTTCGCAGATCCCTCCCTACAATGAGCCAACTAGTGGTTCAAACAATTAGTCGCATAGCGTCTTTGGCAAAATAAGTTGCAATCAAATCTGCACCCGCTCTTTTAATAGCAGTCAGTGTTTCGAGGATGGCTTTATTCTCATCAATCCATCCCATCTTCGCCGCGGCCTTAATCATTGCATACTCTCCACTGATATTGTACGCACTAACGGGAACATGCACCGCGTTTTTTACTTCACGGATGATATCAAGATACGCGAGCGCAGGTTTTACCATCACGATGTCTGCGCCTTCTTCTACATCCATCAAAGTTTCTTTGATGGCTTCAATGCGGTTGGCATAATTCATCTGGTAGGATTTCTTGTCACCAAAACCCGGTGCTGAATCTAATGCATCGCGAAATGGCCCGTAAAAACAGGAGGCATATTTTGCGCTATAAGCCATGATGCCTACTTTGGTAAAATTATTTTCCTCCAACCCTTTCCTTATCGCGCCAATCCTCCCATCCATCATATCGCTGGGCGCCACAAAATCAGCACCTGCTTCGGCATGGCTGATACTCATTTTCACCAATGCTTCCACCGTTTCATCGTTTAAAATCTCCCCATCTTTCACAATGCCGTCATGCCCGTAAGACGAATACGGGTCGAGTGCAACATCCGTCATGATGAGCATTTCAGGCACAGCATCTTTGATAGCTTTGATACTGCGCTGCATTAACCCATTTTTGTTCCATGCTTCTTTTCCTGTGTTATCTTTCGCGTCATCTTTTGCTTTGACGAATAACAGAATACTTTTTATATTCAAGTCGTACAACTGCTTTACTTCTTTAATTGTTAAGTCAACAGAACGTCGATAATAATTTGGCATGGAAGGGATTTCATGCAAGACATTTGTTCCTTCATCAATAAATAAAGGAGCAATGAAATCGTTGGGAGTCAAAATAGTTTCAGCAACAAGGCTTCTTACCGATGGGTTATTCCTTAATATTCTATTGCGTTTTTGTAAGTACATAATGAAGAATTTAAACCCAATCTTTCGGGTGTAAGCAGACTTGTAACAATTTATCTTCCTCAGTTCCAGCTTTGGGTTGATAATCATATTCAAATCTTGCTCTTGGCGGAAGGCTCATTAAAATGCTTTCTGTTCTGCCCTTGGTTTTCAGGCCAAATAACGTTCCCCTGTCATGGACTAAATTAAATTCCACATAGCGCCCTCTCCTGATCTCCTGCCAATGCTTATTTTGTTCAGAGAACGATATATTTTTTCTTCTCTCCACAATGGGGATATATGCATCAATAAATGCATTGCCACATGCTTTTCCAAAGTTGAACCAAAAATCGATTTCCTGTTTTCCTTCTGGCCTTCTGTGGTCGTAAAATATTCCGCCTATTCCTCTGCGTTCATCACTTCGATGTGTATTCACAAAATAATCATCACAATATTTTTTGAATAGCGGGTAAAATTTTGGATCAAATTGATCACACACCATTTTGTATGTTTGATGAAAGTGCTTTGCATCTTCTTCAAACAGGTAACTGGGTGTTAAGTCGGCCCCACCGCCAAACCAAAGGTCAGCTATTTCCTTGTTTTTATACAATTCAAAATACCGATAATTGCAATGCACTGTCGGGACAAAAGGATTTACAGGATGGATCACTACCGACAAGCCACATGCGAACCATTTGTCTCCGTACATTTGCAAATTTTTACGCATTGCAGGGGTTACCTTTCCATACACTTCGGAAGTATTCACGCCCCCTTTTTCAAATACATTACCATGTGCAATCACGCGCGTTTTGCCACCACCACCACTTCCGTCGGGGGTTCTTTTCCAGGTATCTTCCATAAAAGTAGCCTTGCCATCCACTTCTTCCAATGCCTTGCATATTGTGTTCTGCAAGCCATCAATGAAATCGATCCATTGTTTGCGAAACTCCTTCGTGGAAGTATTTTCAAGAGAATTTGCTGACATAATACTAATTATTCCAAATATATTCTTTCACAGTTTCCACAAACGCTTTGGCGTGGTCAACCGGAACGTTTGGTAATATTCCATGACCCAGGTTGGCGATATAGCGTGCTTTGCCAAATCCTTTCATCATTTGCTTCACCTCTTTTCTGATGACAGGAATCGAGGATAACAGTTTTGCCGGATCCAGATTCCCTTGCAAAGTAATTTGACTACCTGAAAATGCTCTTGCCCGCTCTGGTTCGATGCACCAATCAACACCCAAACCATGAGCGCCCGTTGCAGTCATACTTTCAAGAGAATGCCATGCGCCTTTCGCAAAGATTATTACGAGCGTATCCTCTTTCAAGGCTTCCACAATTTGGCTTATGTATTTCAAAGATATATTTTCAAAATCTTGCTTGCTTAGTAATCCGCCCCAGCTATCAAAAATCTGAATCATGTCCACACCAGCTTTTACTTGCGCTTTCAAATATGCGATGGTTGTGTCCGTGATCATCTGCAGCAACTGACTGGAAAGCCGAGGTTGTGAAAAACAAAATGCCTTTGCTTCATCAAAGGTTTTGCTTCCTTTCCCCTGTACCATATAACAAAGTATTGTCCATGGTGCGCCTGCGAACCCAATTAATGGGACGCGATCATTCAACTGCTGCTTCGTTAATTTTATGGCATCAAAAACATATTTCAACGTTTCGTGCACATCAGGCACCCGGATTCTTTTTAAATCATCTGTGGTCTTAATCGGATCTGGTAAAATCGGTCCTTTGCTTTCAACTACCTGCACTTCTAAACCCATCGCCTGCGGTACAACAAGAATATCAGAAAATAGTATCGCAGCGTCGACCCCGACGATATCAATGGGCTGAACGGTTATTTCTGCAGCGAGGTTTGGATTTTGCACGCGTTCAAAAAATGAATATTTTTCTCTCAATGCGCGGTACTCTGGTAAATATCTCCCCGCCTGACGCATCATCCAAACAGCTGTGCGTTCCGTACTTTCTCCTCTTAATGTTCTTAATAATAAATCGTTTTTTAGTCTGCTCATAATCTTGTAGATGATCAATTACACTCAATGGTTGGTTTGAAAAAAATCAATCGCCTGGGCAACCAGTAATTCTTTAGACGTCTGTTTTGCAACAATAATCTTATTACCAGAAAATTTTTTTATTTCATTTTCAGTTGTGCCTCCAATAGCAAATAGGATGGTACGAGGATTTATTTTGTTGATTGAAAAAAAGCTATTGACTGCGCTCGGGCTGTAAAAAAGGATTCCATCATAGTCGTTTGTAACGAGATGGGGTGATTGCATCGTTTCATAAACCACCATCTCTTTCACCGCAATGCCATGCTGTGATAATTTTTCACCCAATTCCTCTCTGCGTTGGTTACCGCAAAAAAAAACTACCGAAGAAATGTTTTGCTTTGCAATAATCGTATCGGCTAGAGCTCTTGCTGAATCAGCAGTCCCGGCGATTTTTGTTTCTCCAAAGATTTCTTTCACCCGGGCTTTAGTGGCTGAGCCGATACAGAATATTCTCCAGTCAGGTTCAACACGATCTACATATTTTGCAACATTTTGCACGGCATTTATGCTTGTAAATACAACCGCTTTTTGCTGATGCAAAAGGTTATTCATCTCTTCTTTTAGATCCGTATCATCAATGGCCGCTGTTTCAATAAAGGAAATAGCATGGATAGAAACATTTTTTGCTGCAGCTTTATCAATAAGCTTTTGTTCAAGCGAGCGGGTTGATAATATGTTAATCTTATGTAGCCACATTTTGCATTTCGTCTGCTAGGAGCTGCGCACCATTATTCAATAATTCTTCTGCCGCCAGTTTCCCTGTATTTGTGGCAATTTCTGCAGGGAACACTTTTTCAATTTCCAATTTCTTCTTTCCATCCAAAGAAAAAATATTTCCACGGAAAAACAATTCATCTTCTTCGATTTCCGCCAGGGCACTGATGGGGGTCGAGCATCC
>DATMMJ010000577.1:0-2656 GCA_035569795.1 Puia sp.
TTTCCCCATTTCACTGCCGCAAAAATGTGAAGGAATGTGATGACGTCAGCAAAATAGGTTTGATGATTGCTTACGAAAAGTACATTGTTTAATGGCAAATCTTTAATAAACTCAGTACCGGATATCTTCAGTTTGTTGAGCAAAGCAAGACCCGGGTAAGAAAAAATCCCTACAAGAAAGTAAACCAATTTCCTTACCAGTTTGATGTTTTTCAAGCGCTCTGAAAACGAGCCCATATTTTTTTAATTTGGTCTTTTCGGTTCGAATGTACGCAGAAATATGAAAACTAGAATCAGCTGTCGAGCCAGAATTAAACTATTTAAGATAGCGCTTGATCTCTTTTTGAACATCACGCTTCTTTATGGTTTCCCGTTTATCGAAAAATTTCTTGCCTTTTCCCAGACCGATCTCTAATTTAGCATAACCATTCTCGTTAAAAAAAATACGCAGCGGAACAATTGCAAATCCTTTCTCTTTCATCTTGGCCTCAAGCTTGACCAGTTCTCTTTTGTTCAGTAGCAGCTTACGATCGTGCACAGTAAGATGATTATTTGTGGTCCCGAATTTATATTCCGCAATGTGCATGTTCCTAACCCACAATTCGCCCTTTTGAAAAAAACAGAAACTGTCGACAAAGCTCACTTTGCCATCACGGATTGATTTCACCTCAGTGCCTGCCAAAACCATCCCTGCATCGTATTTGTCTTCGATGAAATAATCATGATATGCAGAACGGTTTTTAATTTCCATTATCAAAATTTAGCCAAAACAAATTCTTTGGAATCCTTATCCAAATAACCCGATACGATTATTTCATCAATACGAAAGGGTTTCTAAGGTGGAGGGGTTTTTGATCAACAAGGTCACCCAGCTCTTTCCATACTATGAGAAGTATAGTGATTGGAAAGCGTACCATAGAGGCTTAATTTTTGAAAAGTGTTAGCAAAGTCGCAACTTTTTCTTTCAGTTCTTTTCTGTTCACAATGAAATCAAGAAAGCCATGCTCTAATAAAAATTCGCTTCGCTGAAAGCCTTCGGGAAGGTCTTTCTTAATAGTTTCTTTAATAACACGCGGGCCGGCAAAACCAATCAGAGCGCCAGGTTCAGCAATATTGAGATCGCCGAGCATGCCGAAGGAAGCTGAAATCCCGCCAAACGAGGGATCAGTCAGTAAAGAAATGTAGGGGATCTTTGCATCTGTTAATTGAGAAAGTTTTCCTGATACTTTTGCCAACTGCATTAGCGAGAAGGCACTTTCCATCATGCGTGCGCCGCCCGACTTGCAAATGATAAGCAAAGGCGATTGGCGTTCGAGGCACAGATCAATAGCCCTTGAAATGCGCTCTCCCATCACGCTGCCTAAAGAACCGCCAATAAATTCAAAGTCCATAGAGCCTACTACCAAATGGTGGTCTTTCACATTGCCGGCCGCAATTCTTATGGAGTCAGTGATATCCGTCTTCTCCCACGTTTCTTCAAGCCTTTGCTGATAGGATTTTAGATCCGTAAAATGCAGGAAATCCTTAGATCGGATATTCTCATAAAAAACTTCGTATTCACCGTCATTGAAAAGGATATCAAAATATTCTGAACTCCCAATACGGTGGTGGTGATTGCATTTCGGGCACACAAACAAATTTTCCCTCAATTCAGTAACCGTGCATATATAATTGCAGCTTGGACATTTCGTCCATAGACCTTCAGGAGCTTCTTTTTTTTCAGCGGTGCTTGTCAGTATCCCTTTCTTGATGCGCTTGAACCAACTGGTCTTGGACTCCTCACTCGTGCCTTCATCACCCGCCAGGTTCGCTTCAAAATCATCTTCATGTTTCATCTGCGTTGATTTTGTTTTAATGGCCCACGCCACATAAAAATTCTCTAAGCGCAAAAGCGCCTGCAATTTCAGTCGGCTAAGATAATAAACAACCATCATTTACGGCTAAATTTAGTTACCTCTTTGAGAATTGATAATCAGCTCTTAGCTTGCCGGATTTTAAACTTAAATACCAGTTTTGATTTTTATCTCCACATCACAGGCACAGACGGAAGGATTTTTTGGGTGCCCTGAAAAAAAGGAGCAATCGCACAAAAAGCATTGTGTTTTCAGGATCGCCATCGCGGGGCATTGCAAATTGAATATGATCTTCCATTTGAGCTGTTGGATAAGCAGCGTTTTAAGCCCTTGTTCTCAAATCTGTCTGTGCCTTTTGAAAAAAATATTTTTTAAAGGCAATTTGATGCTTAATGCAAACCAATTGCATAAATTCACGCTGTCAAAAACATTATTTTGCTTGTCAATACAAAACTATGCACACCTCAAGAAGAGCTTTTCTAAAAGCCAGCACATTTGTAGTTGCGGGTAGTACCATGCTTTCAAATAAAATTTTTGCAGGGGCAAAGCCTATGCAAGTAACTGGTCTTCAATTATACTCGGTAAGAGACGATATGGGAAAAGCCCCGATGGTTACTCTGCAACAAATAGCAGCATTCGGGTATAAGAACGTGGAGCATGCTTATTATCATGACAGGAAATTTTATGGCTATTCGCCTGTTGAATTTAGAAAAATGATTGGTGATCTGGGAATGAAGATGCCAAGCGGCCACACGGTCTTGAACGCACATCATTGGGATGATGCAAAAAAAGATTTTACCGATG
>DATMMJ010000578.1:0-13515 GCA_035569795.1 Puia sp.
TATCTTGCACGCTTCCGGTAAACACATCATCTGGATAGGCGTCTACCGTAAAAGTGACGCGCTGGCTGTGTTTTACATTTCCAATATCCGCCTGATCTATTGCTCCCTGCACCTGCATTTTGGTGATATCCTTTGCGATAACAAATAGAGTAGGCGTACTAAAGCTTGCAGCAACTGTTTGGCCTATGCCTACATTGCGCGTCATCACTACACCATCCACCGGGGAATAGATGCTTGAATAACTTAAGTTCTTATTGGCAGCGTCTAATTGTGCCTGCACGCTGGCAACATTTGATTTTGCAGTATTGTAGGTGTTCGTTGCGGTTTCATAATCTGCCTTGCTGATTGCTCCAGTCTGGAACAAAAGGTTTTGGCGGTCATAATTGCTTTTTTGATACGTCAGATCGCTTTTTGCAACTTCCAGATTTGCTTTATACTGATTAACCAGCGCCTGCAGAAGGGATTGGTCTAACTGCGCTATCAATTGTCCTTTTTTTACTTTGGAATTGAAGTCGGCGTAAATAAATTTTAATGTCCCTGAAACTTGAGTACCTACTGTTACAGTATCAACGGGTTCAATTGTGCCGGTGGCCGTAACGCTTTGGGCAATGTATCCGTACTGCGGCATTTCTGTTTGCAGCACTTCGGGCTTTTCGGTTACCCGCAAACGGAAATACCAAAACAATACGGCTGCGGCCAGAACAACTGAAAGCAATATGATCCATCCTCTTTTTTTCATCTTAGATCCTTTTAAAGTTTAACAGCCATCCCCATATAGAAATCGTAGATTTTTATATCGAGCGCCGAATTATATTTTGCCTGAACATAATTCTGGAGGGCCTGAACATATAGGTTTTTTTGCTGAAGGAGATCCACCAGATTGGCCGCGCCCACTTTGAATTGTTCGGTAGCCACACGGTAACTTTCCTGGCTTGCTTTGAGTTGCGCCACAGCTGCATCATACTGCCCTTGGGCACTAAGCACATTGATATAAGCCTGCTCAACTTGTTGCGACAAGGTAGTTCTTGCTCCCAGCAGCGATAGTTTCGCCTGGTCTATCTCAATTTTAGAAACTTCAATCTGCGTTTTATATATTCGATCATTGAAAATGGGCACTGTAAGGGTAAGCCCGATACGCTGATAAAAATTATTATCCAACTGCTTTAAGTATTCTATGGACTGGTTGTTGGAATACCCGGAAGCTAATGTAGTTCCGATGCTCGCAACAGGACGGGATTGGGCCTTTGCCAACCTTAGGTTCATTTGCGCTATATCAACAGCGGTTTCTGCATATTTTATTTCAGGCCTCATCGCTAAAGCTGCTTTTTGTACCTGCTCAAGCGATGGCACCAGGGCAGTGGCGATCAATGTATCGGGAATGGCAATCTGCATTGCATAGCCGGTAGGCAATTGCAGTAATTGTTTAAGGTTAAGTGTATTTTGACGCAATGCATTTTGTGCGGTGACTAAATTGTATTTGTCTGTGGCATTTTGCGCCTGCAGTTCTATCAGGGCATTGCGGGCAATGCTACCGGCATTAAATTGCTGGTTGCCCTGATCAAGCTGCGCCTGGGATGTTTTTACCAGGTCTTCAACATAAACAATGTTTTCTTTAGCCAGTAGGATACTCAGATAATCTTGTGTGATTTGCAGGATGAGGCTGTTTTGGGAAACCGCAATGTTGAGACCTGCTGACTCGAGATTCAGATTTTGCAAGTTGATATTACCTCTAAGGTACCCTCCATTATAAACAGTCCACGCTGAGGAAAGCGAATAATTGCTGGAAAAACTGGATTGGGTAGTAAATCCGCCAACTACTGGATTTGCATTACTGCTGTGCGTTAATGATTGCCCCATATTCCCGAACGCATTTGGATATCTTGCTGCTCTTGCTAATAGCAGATCCTGCTTGCTGATTTGCTGGCTGAGGCGCAAGGTATTCAGCTGGATATTATTTTTGGCCGCGTAATCAAGGCAAGATTGCAGATCCCATTGCAAGGGCAATTGTTGCATACTGCTATCTTGCGCCTGCATGTAGGTACTGCCTACACTAAAAAAAAATAGGAAACTACATGCAAGTACTTTTGTACCCATGATAATACACATTTATACCTTGAATAAAATCATACCTCAAACTACCTAATCCTCTAAGAATTGAGATTCCAAAGTTTATACAAACTCTTAGCTTCATTAAAAAAAAATTTTCCGGGTTAATGAATAATTAGCCAAAGAAATTGCTTGTCTAAAATCAAATTCCAAGACTATTGACCCCTATGAGGCGATTTAAGCGAAGGTAACCACCATCAAGGTTCATATTCATTGCAAACTTACACCTTCAAAAGGCAAGCCAAGACTTTTAATCTGCCAGCAAATGGAAAGATCAATTTTCATCTCTATTCATAATAATGAAGCTACTTAAATTTTTGAATCCCAAAAATTAGCGGCTGCAAAATCCAGTTCAGATCCGCATAACAAGATTCATAAAAGTTGGCGATTAACCTCAAAACAAAATCCTTCCAGCTCGGTACTGTACACCCGCATCCCTAGAAAAATAGCAGCTTTACCTGGGCGCTGTCTGATAACTCAACTAAATGTATATAGGGTTCGACATGGGAGTTTTTAGCGTAAACCCGGAGTTCCGGCACTCCCTCAAATCATATGGGCACGTGATTTTGTCCGGGGAGTCGTAATTATCTTTCAAGGTAGATGGTTTTAAAAATGTACGGCAACCGATTCTAATACTTAAAAAAAGTGTCAGCCAAATGAACCTTTAATACTTCATGAGAAGAGACAGCAATTTTTTATCCAATTTGTGACCATACCAATCCTCATAAGCAACCTCATCGCGGCGCGAGTCTAGAATTCCAAAATCGCCGATAAAATTCCATAGGCAAAAGCCGATATTATTTGACGAGAGAATGTCCAGTACATCGGTGAACCAGGCGATAAAAACATCGTGGGGTGTCTTGTTCCAGCAGCCGCACTCGCCGCAATGCACCCCCACGCCCTGTTTGGTTAGCTCTATCCATGGTTTGTAATAAGATTCCAGCAAGTCACGACTCAAGTATTGATCGCCTGTCTGCCCCGGCCATTTTGGCAAGGGCATGTGCTCCGGGTCTTTGCTTGCCCATGGCGCTTTAAAATGAGAGATAGCGTGCGGATAATAACCTCGGCAGCTTTGGGCAATATGCAAATCAGAAATCTCAGGTATCACATTGTTGCCTACATTGTTACCATCGGCAATGACAAGATGCTGGGGGTTTTGGTTGCGGATGGCTTGTGCAGCAGCTTCAGCGACTTTACGATAAACATCCCCTGGCACCGCGAGTGATCTGGAGTGTTGGTCATTCATGTCCTCTCTCATGCTTGGCTCATTGACCAGATCAAAGCTTATTTTTTTTGAGGATATATCTTTATAACGTTTCGCCCAAAAAGCCCAATGAAAATAAAAAGCCTTCTGCGCTTGTTCGTCTTTCCACAAATTGAACGGCTCATGAAAACCCGCATTGATGCAATATCCAGGCGCACGATGCATATTCAGGCTGACATGCATATTGTATTTAAGCGCCATCATCACGAGGCTATCAATTTGGTCAACGGCTTTTTCATTAATGTTATAAACCTCCTGCGGGGTGATATTCCTGGTCCTGTCAAAATCCAGGTAACATGGATATGCAATAGGCAGACGCACAAAATCAAAGCCCCAGCCCTGCATCCATTTAAGATGATCCTCTGTTGTATTATTTTTCCCGGACAAAGGATTTGGGGAAAAGAAATCAAGCAGGTTAAATCCTTTCCATTTCGGGAGTATATTTTTTTGCACGCTTGGACTCAGGTCCAAAGCAGCATTACTAGTTATGTTGACCCCTGCTAAAAGGATGGCCGTGTTTTTTACGAAGGTCCTTCTTCTCATATTGCACTAATTTTATTTTTATATTGATATGAACCCAACGCATTCTGACAATAAATAAAATTAAGATTTTGATGCTACTATTAGCACCTTGTAAGTAATATTGTTTTGGCCGGAGGTTGCAGGGATGCAACAACACTTGTTCTTAGCTCATTTCCCTTGGCCTGAGTTCAAAAGGAAATTGTATGGAAAAAAAGCAGCAAGCGGTTTCGATAACCTCAAAATCTAAAGTATTGGATATCCATGCAGGGAGGATGCGACAATTCGGAAGATAGCAGCGAAATGCTTTTTTTAGCAGCACCGCAGAAAATGGGAGGATTGAAAAAGGATTTACTGATTTTTTTTCCCGATTTCCGATGCCAGGCGCCAGGTGAAAAATGACAGGATTAACAGTACAAGGATAATCACGGGCCAAATCCAGCGTTTTGAAAATATGCTTGTATCTGAAAGTTGGTTCAGGTTTGTAGTTGTTTGGATCTCGGACATTCTCAGTTCGGGAACATTGAAAGGAACACTGTCTTTAAAATTTTGAAGGTCGTATTGCTCGGAATGTGCTTTGTCGTTTGTCAATTGCAACACATAATTTTTGCCTGCCTCTACATAAGCAATTGCTTTTTTAATTTCCTGTCCGGTTACTACAGATTTTATTTCAAGCGGAGGGTTATCCCCGTTAATAATTTTTATTCTCCAGATTGAATCCCTAAAGGCAGGGACATACAATTGAACAAGTGTGTCTGATGAAATAATTACGTCAGCAAGCATTCGGTCTGATGCGAAAAAATACGCCTCCCTTTTAAAAAACTTAGGCCCATGCAACCGGATGCTTATATGGCTAACATGAAATAAACCCGGATTATACACCGTTATGTAAGAGCCATCGCCCACGCTGTCTTTTATAACAAATTTGACTGGAGGATTATTTACAAATAGGGGAACTGGTTGGAATCCTTCATCCGAATATCTCCCTATGGAGACAATATTTAACGGATCGTTTTTGCCATTATTAATCGCCAGCCTGAGATAATGATATGAACTTAATGGAAAAACTACATTGTCTATATAACTATCATCACCTGTAATGAATTTTTTTTCTAGATTGATATGTTCAGCAATTGAAAACCAATGCTTTTTATCTTCGCTCCCGCTTAAATCAATGGTTCTGTTTACCGAGGCATTTTTTATGCGCAGCAAAAATTCAGAAATCTTGACTTTGTCTTCATTTTCAATTACAATCGAGTTCCTGCCACTATCACTGAGTTCATTGCCGATCATCTTCATCACCTTATACTCATCTGGCTTGATCAAAGGAATGCTACTTTTTATTACGAATGGTACTGCGTAGCCTTTATCATCTACAATGCGGAGATCACTGAAATCGGTTTTGATATACCGACTCAATTCTGGGGTAATGGAGATGCCATAAAAACCATTCTGAGGCACTGTCTCAATACGAGCCTTATATTTAAATTCCTGTGCAGCTGTGTTGCTGCAAAAACAGACTAACATTAGCACTGCAATGCTATTGCGGGCTTCCTGCATCATCAATAATAATTTTTTTCAGGCGTTGGTACATAAAAGAGACGACTAGTAAAAGCACTCCGAGCAGAATAAATGCCGTTATCTTGCCTCCGGGGGAAATATTGCTTATGTCAAATACAAATAATTTTACGAGCGTAATGCCAAAAACAACCAGCGCAATTATCCGCAGCGGCTTAAAGCGGCTCGACATTCCAAGCCATATCATGCTGAAGGAGGACAGTCCCCAGACAATGCTCAGTCCTGCTTTGCTGTATATATTTTCCGTGTTCTCTATTAAAGCGGGGGTCGAATAATTCAACCACACAAACAGATGCTCTATTTCAACACTGAGCAACAAAACAATTGCAAGGGCTATAAGCCATGTAAAAAAGGTTAGCTGTCTGGTAAACAAGGATTTATTTTCCCTTAAGTAATGAATCGTATTCCATCCAAGCAATAACAAAAGCAGTACACTTATCCAGTTTGCGTAAAAGTAGGACTTGTAAATAGCAGTCACCAACAGATTTTTTTCCGCAAAATAAATATTGCCGGTATTAAAAGCATATATGCTGAACAGAACAAGCGGCAAAGCAAGGCGTATATTTTTATCCGTTCTAATGCGAAGTTTTTGAACAATGAATGTCAGGAGCAGGTAAAAAGCAATCACATATAGTTGCAGGTAAACAAACTCCAAACCAGACCCCTGAAACCTTTTGCTGAATTGGTAATATATTTCCAAAATGCCAGAACAAAAAATCAATGCGATTGCGCCCGACAGGTAAAATATTTTTACCTCTGCATTGGTGATACCCCCAAGAAAAAAAGTATCCGCTTCTCTGCGCATCAAAGAGTAGCTCACCCCCATTGCAAGCGATGCAAAAAATCCCGTAACAAAACCTTTATTGAGTAGGATAGGGATTATATCACTGCCCGGGCCAAACACTTCAGACCAATCCATCAAAAGGCTCACAATCATCAATAGGCTGACAAACACAGAAGCAATCTTTACCAAAAGGATAAATGATTTCTGATACAGCCATAACAGAACCACCATTTCAGCCGACCAGAACATTGTGATATAATTACCTTTCAGTTGAACGGGTGCTGTGAGCGATATGAAAGTAACCGTGATGCCAATCAGCAAGTAAATAAAATTCTTGTCTGCTTTGGATCGCCTGAAAAATAAAAAGGCAAGTATCAGGTTGATTACACCCAGCACTGCAGTGAAAGGGCCTTTGTATATTTCATTCCCCCATTGTTGCAAAAGATACATGCCGGATACATAAAAGAAAAGATTTACAGACAACAGTACAATAAAGTCAAATGATTTTAGCTTGCTGCCACTGCTCACGTGATGGATCACATTCATACCCACAAACATTGCGTAAAAAACGGCGCCAAAACCAAATGTGTCTTTATACGGGAAATTCGGCTCACCGATTTTTCCTATTATCCATCCCAGATAAATAATTTCCGTAAAAAAGAAGGCTAAAAAATTCAGAGCGCGCCACCTTTTATAATACGCAAGCACGATAAGGCCTGCATTAAGAATAGAGAGGTAAGAAAATAAGGCAAAATAATTATTATTACCAGTACTGACAATAAAGGGAGTGATAAAACCTCCAACCGTTGCAATAATACCCAATTCCATCCGATCATACAAAACAGACAGCATCACTGCAAAAACCGTGATCACAACTATAATCGCAAATGCAGCATCCTGACTTATCAAATGATATTGGTGGAACGCAAAAGCAATAGTAAAATAAAAAACTGCGAGACCCCCGCCTACTAAAACGGAACTAAAAGAATGATAATGCTTACGTAGCCTGTGCGCAATACCAAGCAATGCAATACCGCAAAAAAGCCCAACACAAACCCGGCCCACTTTATTTATCCATTCCTGATCTATTGCATATTTTACAAAAAAAGCAATCCCTAAGACGAGCACACCGATACCAATTTTATTGATAAGATTCTCGCCGATGAATTTTTCCATGTCAGGATTATCATGCAGCCATTGCTGAAACCAGGAAATCTTTTCCGGACTACTAGCAGAGGACCGCGCAAGCGATGAAGATTTAGGAGCAAATGATTTTTCTGGTTCCGGTGTCCTAACCGGAGAGGGCGAAGGCTGGCTTCCAATATTCGGAATTTCCTTTGCTAGTGGTGGTGCAGGAATTTCAATCTTAGTCAATTCAACCTGTTGAGAGATAGACTCCGGTGCAATGGTCTCTGGGGGTTTTTTTTCTGGTGTGGCGACTCCCGTGGGTTTCCATTTTTCGTTAGGGTCAACAGCAGGCTGCTGAATTAGTTGATTAAGTTTTTTTCTTAACAACGAAATATCCTCTGTAAGCGCCCCAAGCTTTTGCCGGCTGCGTAATAAAAAACTAAGGCAAACAAGTATTAAAATCAATATGACTAGCAACAGGAATATTTCCATAAGAGGGGTTGAGGGTGGTGATATCTGGTTCTAAGATACTAATTGTTCGGGAAGATGATTATTTAGTAAAATGTGGCTTTTGAAAAGCCAGATCCCTTCACCCGCCACATAATTGTTTCCTAATTTGCCTGATGTCCTCCGGTGAGGTGCGGCAACAACCTCCTATCAGCGTTGCACCTGCATTGCGCCATCTGATGGCCTCGCTTATAAAATCAACCTGCAATTCCCCTGGCAGCCAGCGCTTATTTTTCCCGTCCCATGTCTCGCCTTTATTGGGATAGGCGAGCACAGGTTTGTTGCTAACTGCGACGGCTATCCGAACAAGCGATTCAACAAACTGAGGTGGCGTGCAATTGACACCAACTGCAACTACTTGTTTGGAAGTGTTGACCATTGCTATACACTCTTTAAAACTTGCTCCGCTGCATATCTCCGTTTCATTTTTACAGCTAAAACTTAACCAGGCTTTCAGATCAGGAAATTCTTTCATTAGATTCATTAATGCAATCGCCTCCTCTGCGCATGGTATTGTTTCACATGCAAGCAGATCAGCGCCGCTTTCTTTAAGTACATGGATCCTCTCCCTGTGGAAGGACATTAATTGTTCCACACTCAATCCATAATTCCCGCTATATTCTGATCCATCTGCCCGCGAGGCGCCATAAGGCCCGACAGATGCAGCTATTAAAGGAAAGGGGCCATTGATAAAATTGTGCTGCAAAGCCTCTCCTCTTGCTTCTAATGCTAATGTAGTTGCAAGCCGCATCAATTCAATTGCTTTTTCTTTTGTATAGCCACGGCTGGTGAACCCATCAAAACTTGCCTGGTAGCTGGCAGTGGTAATTACGTCGGCCCCGGCTCTCAGATAGTCCCGATGAACTTGTTTTATCAGTGCAGGGTTTTCAATGAGCAATTTAGCCGACCATAAGGGATCATTCAGGTTTGCACCCCGGTTTTCCAGCTCGGTTGCCATGGCACCATCTAAAATAACAACTCCGCATTTTTTTATAAATGGTTCGAATAAATCTACCATGTGGGAACACATTTGAATAAAAATAATTCAATTATTTATGATTGGTCGCGGCAAAACTATAGCGTGCTGAAAGGACCTAAGCGCTTCCTTACAAATTACACGCAAAATTTTTTTCCATTCAAGATAAATGTTAATTTGACACGAATTTACCGCATGAAAAAAGAACGCTTTGTAATGGGGGTTGATTTTGGAACCGATTCAGTGCGGTCAATTATTATAGATGCTGCTAATGGCACAGAAGTGGCATCTGCTGTTTTTTATTACCCACGCTTCAGGGATCGCCTGTACTGCAACCCTGCAACAAACCAGTTCCGTCAGCATCCTTTGGATTTTGTGGAAGGTCTCGAGCGTACTATTAAAGAATGTTTGTCAATAGCTGGAGTCGCAGTCGCTCGCAACATCCGAGCAATCTCCATTGATACTACCGGCTCCACTCCTGTTGCTGTTGACAAATCTGGGAAACCGCTTGCATTAATGCCAGGATTTGAGCAAAATCCAAATGCAATGTTTGTTCTTTGGAAAGACCACACATCCACCGAGGAAGCATCAGAAATCAATCAACATGCACAGAAATTTGATACCAACTATCTGCAGTTTGTCGGCGGTATTTACTCTTCGGAATGGTTTTGGGCCAAACTGCTGCATGTGCTGAGAGAAGATGAGGAAGTAAGAAGAAATTGCTATTCCTGGGTGGAGCATTGCGATTGGATACCTTTTTTATTAACTGGGGGCAACGTGGTTTCTGATATGAAACGTGGGGTTTGCAGCGCTGGTCACAAAGCCTTGTGGGCAGAAGAGTTTGGCGGATTGCCGCCTGAGGATTTTTTTTCGTCACTTGACCCGCTACTCGCAGGATTTACAAACAGATTATTCTCGAGCACTTATACCGCAAGTGAGGCTGCCGGGATGATTAGTAAGGAATGGTCAGAGCGCTTAGGCCTGTCTGGGGAGGTAGTCATCGGTGTTGGCGCTTTCGATGCGCACATGGGCGCAGTCGGAGGTCAGATTGAGCCCTACCATTTAAGTAAAGTGATGGGGACGTCCACCTGTGATATGCTGGTCGCCCCGCTGGATGAAATGAAAGGAAAATTAGTGAAAGGCATATGTGGGCAGGTACCCGGTTCAGTGCTGCCGGGCATGATGGGGATGGAAGCCGGCCAGTCAGCCTTTGGAGATGCGTACGCGTGGTTCAAAAGCGTGTTGGCATGGCCGTTAGTAGCCATACTAAATAAATCTTCGCTGATTGATGAAGCAATGGAGAAAATAATTCCCGAATTAAGCCGCCAGGCGGCTCAGATTCCGTTACAAGAAAAATCAGAGTTGGCCGTTGATTGGCTGAATGGCCGCCGAACGCCGGATGCTAACCAATTATTAAAAGGCGCCATAACCGGACTGAGTTTAGGTAGCGATGCGCCAAAAATCTTTAAGTGCATTGTCGAGTCAACTTGTTTTGGTGCCAAAGCAATTGTAGACCGTTTTAATGAGGAAGGCATTACGGTGAAAGGCCTGATTGGATTGGGGGGTGTTGCAAGAAAATCTCCCTTTATTATGCAAATGATGGCAGATGTGATAAATATGCCAATCCGTATTCATAAATCAGAGCAAACCTGCGCTTTGGGCGCCGCTATGTTCGCTGCGACCGCGGCTGGGATTTATGAAAAAGTAGAAGATGCGATGAGCGTTCTGGGACCTGGTTTTGATGCAGAATACAAACCCATTGATGCCAACGCTGATATATATTCAAAAAAATATAGCAGATACAGGCAATTGGGGAATTTTGTAGAAGCGGCGAGCTAGCATGTTGCAGTACAAGGCTTATTTTTATTAACGAATCAACCTCATTGTATTATGTCCAACCAGTATAAACACATCCAGCAGGCCGCTTATGAGGCCAATATGCAGTTGCCAAAATCGGGTTTGGTGATTTTCACTTTTGGCAACGTAAGCGCTGCTGACAGAAATCTGGGAATGTTTGCCATCAAACCAAGCGGCGTTCCCTACGATAATCTTTCACCAAATAAAATGGTAATTGTTGATTTTGATGGCAACACGGTGAAAGGAAAGCTGCGGCCATCCTCTGACACCAAAACACACGCGGTATTGTACAAGCACTGGGATAAAATTAACGGCATCGCACACACCCATTCACTTTATGCCACCGCCTGGGCACAATCTTTAAGAGATATCCCGATATACGGCACAACGCATGCAGATCATAATAGAGTCGACATTCCCTGCGCGCCACCCATGAGCAATGAAATGATTCAAGGTGATTACGAATACCAAACAGGCTTTCAGATTATCAATTGGATGAAAGAAAAAAATCTTAACTATGAAGAAATAGAAATGATCTTGGTTGGAAACCACGCTCCATTCACTTGGGGCAATACGGCTGACAAGGCAGTGTATAATAGCGCCGTGCTGGAAGCCATAGCGCACATGGCATTCGTGACTGAGCAAGTAAAACCCTTAGCGCCAAGATTAAAAGAAGCGCTGATAAAAAAACATTTCGAAAGAAAGCATGGGCCGGACAGTTATTATGGCCAGTAGAAAGCATAAGTGAGCTTTAGCGTTGCGTCATGCGCAATCTGCACACTTGGGTTCACCAGCCAGCAATATGGCAAAAATACAAGTAAGTGAAATAGCGATCTAAAGACAGCAGCAACGGCCCACTGCATAAAAAATACTTTATGAGTTTAAAGAATTTAGAAGTTTGGTTCGTGACAGGCAGCCAGCATTTATATGGAGAAAAAACCTTGAATCTCGTCGCCGAGCATTCTCAGGCCATTGCAAATGCTTTGAACAAAGCTGCACAAATGTCCGCGACGATTGTGCTTCAGCCGACAGTAAAAACAACGGAGGAAATTTTTAACGTCTGTTCAGCGGCGAACACATCAAAAAACTGTATTGGCATCATTGCGTGGATGCACACATTTTCTCCGGCTAAAATGTGGATTGGTGGATTAAAGATTTTACAAAAGCCTCTATTGCATTTGCATACGCAATTCAACCGCGATATTCCATGGAGCGATATCGATATGGATTTTATGAACCTGAATCAAAGTGCGCACGGCGATCGTGAATTTGGTTTTATGGTAAGCCGCATGCGCCTGAGGCGCAAAGTAGTTGTGGGCCATTGGCAGGAGCAGCACGTAATTAGCCAGATTGATGGATGGGCAAGGGTTGCAGCAGGGTGGCATGATTGGCAGGGCGCAAAATTTGTCCGCTTTGGAGACAACATGCGCTATGTTGCAGTCACAGATGGCGATAAAGTAGAAGCTGAACTTCGGTTTGGGTATTCAGTAAATACGCATGGTATCGGCGATCTGGTAAAAGTGATCAACCAAACCAGTGATGCCTCAGTTGATGCACTGGTTAAAGAATATGAACAACAATACAAAGTGGTTGATGCTTTAAAAAAAGGAAAGGAAAAGCATGCATCATTAAGAGACGCTGCGAAAATTGAAATTGGCTTGCGCGCATTTTTAGAAGATGGCAATTACAGAGGCTTCACGGATACATTTGAAGATCTGCATGGCATGGCACAACTTCCAGGCATAGCCGCACAACGCCTGATGGCTGCTGGTTTCGGCTTCGCAGGCGAAGGCGACTGGAAAACTGCAGCCCTTGTCCGCGCAATGAAAACAATGGCAACCGGTTTAGCAGGTGGCAATTCATTTATGGAGGACTACACCTATCATTTCGAACCGGATAATGAATTGGTCCTTGGCTCGCACATGCTTGAGATCTGTGAGAGTATTGCAGATGGGAAACCATCATGCGAGATCCATCCACTGAGCATCGGCAATAAAGCAGACCCTGTGCGGCTAGTATTCAATGTCGCGGCAGGCCCCGCTCTCAATGCATCTATTGTAGACCTGGGAAATCGTTTTCGTTTGTTAGTCAACGAGGTTGTTGCCGTGGCTCCGATCCAAAACCTGCCAAAACTTCCTGTTGCGCGTGTTCTTTGGAAGCCCTATCCTGATATGAAACGAGGCTGCCAGGCGTGGCTACTAGCAGGCGGCGCCCATCATACTTGTTTCAGCCAAAACCTCGGTGCAGATCAGCTGCAGGATTTTGCAGAGATGGCAGGAATTGAGTTTGTTTTAATAGGTAAGAATACTGATATTTATCAATTTAACAATGAGTTGCGCTGGAACGATGTTTATTACCAGATTAACAGGTAGCTCTGAGTCCGGAGTTAAATCCACGGGCGCTATTATAAAATGTAGAAACCAAATCAACAACCACAACCCAACGATTGCATATGCACAACAAACTGGTCCAGGCAGATTATATTGTCTTCATTATTTATTTCCTTGTTGTTTCATTTTATGGTTATTGGATATACCAGAGAAAAAGAAAAAAAGTCACCGACACACACGATTTCTTCCTTGCTGAAGGTTCCCTAACCTGGTGGGCAATCGGCGCCTCATTAATAGCTTCCAATATTTCTGCAGAGCAATTTATCGGCATGAGCGGCAATGGATTTTTTGTTGGCATCGCGGTCTCTGCTTATGAATGGATTGCAGCTCTGGCACTGATTATCGTAGCGGTTTGGTTTATGCCAGTTTATTTGAAAAACAAAATATTTACTATGCCGCAATTTTT
>DATMMJ010000579.1:0-5577 GCA_035569795.1 Puia sp.
GCAATTAAAAGATTCAAATCTTATTTTGACGAGAGAGGGAAAATTATTGGCGGATGGAATTACATCGGCCTTGTTTTTTGAAATATTAACAAGCCTAGCCGTGCTCCTTATGGTGGCGGTTTTCAAGCCATTCTTTTAAATACCTAATTGCCTGAACCGCTACTAGCATGGAAACCATAATCAAAATGGCAGTAAACCCTAAACCGTTATATGAAAGAGGCATCATAGTTTTAGACGTTGCTCCAACTTATTAGACGAGCAAATTTTCAATTTGTTTGAAAGTATCGCCAACTTTAACATTTTCCCAGAGAATCCTATAAATCGCTTCCGCAATTGGCAGATCTGCCTTTATTTTCTTATTTACCTGGTAAATGCATTTGCTTGCGTTATACCCTTCTGCCACCATGTTGAGTTCAAGCATTGCGGAGGTGACAGAATAGCCTTTGCCAATCATATTGCCGAATGTTCTGTTGCGGCTGAATAGGGAGTAACAGGTTACCAATAAATCACCCAGATAAACAGATGCCGCATAGTTCGCGTTCTTTTTATGAGATCCTGGATCTTGCTGGTCATGGATTCCCACTTCAATATGGCTGATTCCAACTTTCCGCAAGAATCCGGCCATCTCATCAGCACAGTTTGCAATAAACACACTTAAAAAATTATCGCCGTACTCGAGGCCATGGGCAATACCGGCGCCCAAGGCATAAATATTTTTCAACACAGCGGCATACTGAACTCCATAGACATCATTATTCACGATAGTGGAAATATATTCCGTTGTAAAATTAGACGCGAACTTTTGTGCCAGGGTTTCATCAGCGCCCGAAAACGTGAGATAAGAAAGCTTTTCAGCAGCTACCTCTTCCGCGTGGCAGGGGCCCATCACCGTGAAGTAATCCATCAAAGCCATATTAAAATTTTTACTTAAGTAATCGTTCAGCAACAAATTTTCCTGTGGCAAGATCCCTTTCACCGCCGAGATGATCTTTTTGTTCTTGAAAACATCTTTATCAAGACCTTTCAGTGTTTCCACAATATAGGCAGAGGGAACAGCGACCACGATATAGTCAGAATCTGCAATCACCTTGCTTACCTCGTTGCTTAATGATAACAGATATCCATCAAAATAAACCGAGCTGATATAGTTAGGGTTATGATGCCGGGTTTGTAAATGCTTAATGATCGCCTCATTCCTTATCCACCAGTTGATAGGAAATTTATTATCAGTAAGTATCTTGGCAAGAGCCGTGGCCCAACTGCCGCTTCCAATGATGCCAAAGTGCATAAGAGCAAATTAGAATTTTATTGAAACATGTTGAAATAAAAAAAGTTTGAAAAGTAAATTTACTTTTCAAACTTTTAGTACTATATAACTTCGTCCGTATACTTGGAATAAAACTTTACAGGCTCGTTGAACATTTAATCTTTCTTCGCCTCGAACAATTTGTCCTTTGCCACTACCTGCACTTTTGTCCCATCTTTCAATATTTTGCTCACTGTGCTGTAAGGTCCTGTTATGATATCGTTGCCCTCTTTGACGCCGTCAGTGATTTCTATAAAATTTATATCCTGTAGCCCGGTCTTGACTTTTGCATTTTTTACTGTGCCATTCGCCTGCAGGAGGAACACCACTTCATCCAGGTCACCGGAAGCAGCTTTAGCGATATTCTCACTAGTGTTATCCTTATTATTATCATCGCCATTTGCATTATCAGTTGATTTATTTGCGCCAATTGCAGTATTGCTGCCGTTCTTGTCTCGTGTAGTAACTGCATTAATGGGAACCGAAATAGCATTAAAATGTGTGTTGGTTTGAATATCTGCGCTTGCAGTCATACCGGGTCTAAATGGGAAGCTCTTTGGTCTTTTGACAATATATAAATCCTTGTAAGAAGCGGGAGATAGCCTGATATGCACTTTGTAGTTTGTAACATCGTTGGAAGAAATGGTACTTGTTGTTGAACTGCTTGATGCTACGCTGCTGGCTATCTGGGTTACGATGCCTCGAAACTTCCTGTTGTTGTATGCATCCACTTCTATATTAGCAGAATCGCCGAGATGCACTTTTGGAATATCGTTTTCTCCCACATCCACAATGGCCTCAATCCTGCTCATATCTGCCACGCGCATCATTTCTGTGCCCGCCATCATGGAATTGCCCACTACACGCTCTCCCTTTTTTATGCTCATGGAGGAGATCACACCGCTCATGGGGGCTGCCACAGTTGTCCGGCTCAGGTTCTTTGCGGCGATAGAAAGATTTGCCTTTGCGCTTGCGGCACCTGCCTGATTACCTATGATACTTTGCTGAGCCGCATTATAATTGGCCTGCGCAGAAAGGAACGTGCTTTCAGCCTGATCAAATTCTGATTGAGATATTACCTTGTCATTTAGCAATTGCTTTTCTCTGTCATAGTTTTTTTTGGCCTGATCAAGTGCCGCTTTTAATCCCGGCAATTGGGCGGAGCTATTGGACGCCACGGCTTGCTGCTGATTGAGTTGTGCTGCTGCTTGATCCCGCTGTGTAGTATAAATATCTGCATATATTTTTGCAAGCTCCTGTCCCTTTTTCACGCTATCGCCTTCCTGTACGGTCAGTTCCACTACCTCCCCAGAGATATCCGGGCTGATCTTCACTTCGATTTCAGGATATATCTTCCCGCTTGCAGTCACAATTTCGGTGATCGTGCGCTTCACTACTTTTTCAGAAGAAACTTTTATCCCTTCCTCTTTACCAAAAACGCCCGCCTTTTTTAATACGACTAATAATATGATAATCGCCACAAGGCTTATAATGACCCAAAGCAATTTTTTATTCATAATCTAAGAGGTTATACTTTTTATAATTTTATTCCCATGCCCTTATAAAACTCGAGCACTTTCATTTTAAAAACATAGTCGAACTGATCATATAGAAGATCCGACTTGGCTTTAAAATAATTGTTTTGATTTGTAAGCAAGTCTATGGTATTTAGCAATCCGACATTGTATCTCTTCTGAGCAAATTCGAAGCTTTTTTGTGTCGCCTCCACTGTTTTTTTCTGGGATTCAAATTTTTGTAATGCTGCGATGGCCAAATTATAAGCCTGGTAAATATTTTCTTTTAGATTCAGATTATCTAATTGTTGCTGAAGTTCATAATTTTTGTAATTCAATCTAGAACGCGCGTAATTCGTACGCAATGAGCCGCCATTCAAAATCGGTATATTTACCCCAAGACTTATGGATTGCCTGAAATTTTGGTTCAATTGACTAAAATAAGGCGATTTTGAGGCAACCAATTGTGTATTTTTTCCGACTAAAAAGACTGAGTCACCTGTACCTTTTACAGTACCCGTAAATTGAGTGAACGTGTACGGAACTTGAGTATAATTATATGTCTGATTTGTATAAGTAGTGTAAAACTGTCCATTCAATGAAAAAGTCGGCAACATCGCTGCTTTGTTTGCTGCCACATATTTTGAGGCAGATTGCAATTGAAGTGCATCTGCTTTTTGCTGGGGTTGATTTTGCAATGCAAGCTTATAAACTGAGCCGGGTTCCAAATCAACTATGTTTTCAATGGGTATGCGTTCCACTTTTGGAGTGTCAATGATAAATGGCACTGCAGCATCAAGGCTCATATATGCTTTTAAATTAAGTATGGCCTGGCTAACGTTTGATGCTGCTGTAACGTAGGCCGAACTGTCCTGAGCCAATTGAGATTCAATCTCAGCAGCATTCAATTCCGGCAAAGATCCGGCAGTTACCTGTTTACGCGTAATATCTAACTGCGATTGGGAAAGATTCACCTGAAGCCCTGCCGCGTTTGCCAGCTGGATACTTAACAAGGCTTGTAAATAAGCATTTGCGACATTCAGGGAAACGTCGTTTTTTAATTTATCAGTAGCTGCATTTGCTGCTTCATAAGCGAACTTGCTGCCCGCAATATTATTTTTTAAGCTATTGAAATTAAAAAAGTTCAAACTGGTTTGCAGAAAATATTGGTTTGACCATAATCCTGCAGTTATTAGAGCAAACGTTACAGGGTCCTGGCTTTGGCCAGAGCTATAACCAATGTTTCCACCAAAACCAACTATTGGTATTTGAGATAGCTTGTATTGCTTAAAAGTAAGTTCAGCAAGCCTTGCCTGGACGTCCGTTTGCTTAACTGAAATGTTATTTGATACAGCATAATCCACGCATCGCCTCAAATCCCATTTATCCTGCGCATGGCCGATAAAATGTGCTAAGCAGATTAGTGCTAAAAAAAGGATTTTTCTCATGGTTAGGCGCAAATTTAATTTACTTATTCAGTCAGCAATAGGTTTTGTGATAAGTGGCTTAGGGTTAAAAATTTTGCTAAAGTAACGAATCGCCACGCATGTTGGATAATAAAATGGTTAAAATTCTCCCGTTTTATAGTGATTTTGAGAAAGCCCATTCCAGGTCGGCAATGAGGTAATCGGCATCCTCCAAACCAATATACAAGCGCAGCATCCGGTGGTCTTTATTCATGGGGTCAAATTCTTCAGGCTCCAGGGAAGCACACCTGGGCAATATCAAGGATTCATGCCCTCCCCAACTAACAGCCATCATTATGTGCTTTAAAGATTCGCAAAAATCAACAATCTTTTGCCTTGTTTGCGAATACATATAAAAGCTCAGTAGGCCGCATCCGCCTCTCATTTGCTTTTTTGCAAGTCCATATTGCGGGAAAGACTCATCTAGCGGAAACAAAATAGCTTCCACCTTGCTGTGGCGTTTCAGGTAACTAGCGACAATATCTGTAGTACGCGTGATACGCTCTAGTCTTACCTGCAAGGTCCTTAACCCCCGGATCAATAACCACGCATTAAAAGGCTGGATGCCGCTACCGATATTGAGATATTCACTGTCAAAAATCTTTTTTATCATTTCTTTTCTACCACAAAGGACTCCGCCAAGAGTGTCACTATGCCCGCCGATGTATTTAGTCGCAGTCTGCATGGACAAATCGATCCCGAACTCAATGGGTCTTTGAAATAGTGGCGAGCAATAGCTGTTATCAATAATGGTGACGATGTTTTCTGATTTTGCAAGATCAGCGACTGCGCTTAAATCCTGCAATTTATAATCCCATGAATTGGGTGATTCGAGGTAAATAACCGTTGTATTTGGGAGAATAGCACGCTCAAAATCTTCAATTTGTGATCCATCTATATACGTAGTGTTGACATTAAAACGCGGAAGCACGACGTCAAACAGGCGCTGTGTCCATGTATAGGGCTTATCCACCGAAACAATATGATCCCCGGATTTAACGTTGGCAAGTACGGCTGCAAAAGTTGCCGCCGCACCACTATTAAATACCAGGCAATCCTCGGCGCCATCCAGGGCAGCCAATTTTTTTCTCAATATGTCAACGGTAGGATTTATGCCACGGCTGTATAGATAACCGCTGTATTCATCCTTAAATAATTCCTTTAGCTCATCCACCTTATTGACCCTGAAATTGCTGGTCTGGATGATCGGCGGTGCAATGGCATTGAAATAGTTTTCGCGGTCCTCGCCCAGTTCATTCAATATATAGGAAAGATCATCCATCATTCATTA
>DATMMJ010000580.1:0-9794 GCA_035569795.1 Puia sp.
CTGTGTGGAACCTGTCGTAACTGAATTCGAAGGTTACATATAGGTAGATCACCAGGCAGGACAGGATGCCAAAAGTGAGGCCAAGGACGTTGATGGTCGTAGTTAGCTTATGCCGGCCAAGATGGCGCAGGGCAAAAAGCAGCTGTTTTTTTATCATGATGCAAGAGAATGTGACAAGTGCGCCTCCAAGATGGGGCCAGATTTAAAAAATATGATAATCAGTCGATTGCCATAGCGCCCGCCGGCCGGGGTGTCCTTTTCCGATACAGAAGGTGTCCGAATCCTCTCATATCAAAGCTGTGAAATAGCTACCCTCTGAAAAATTAAATTGGAATTGCATTTAATGACTTTCTAATAGCAGAGGCTATTACAAATAATTCAACATACAATCTTTCACATCTCTAATTGACGGCAAACCTGGGATTCGGATATTTTGGGTATTAGCCTATGGAGGCCATCCTCTAATAGGATAAAATGCAGTTCGAAAAAATCACTTTTTCCTGAAAAAAAGCCTGACAGGCACGCCTGTGAATTTGAAATGTTCTCTTAGCTGGTTTTCCAGATAGTTTTTGTAAGGCTGCTTTACGTCATCAGGAAAATTGCAGAAAAATGCGAATGACGGAACAACGGTAGGCAGCTGCGTTACATACTTAATTTTAACCGAATTGCCACGCACAACTGGGGCATGGTAAGACTCAACCGCCTTCAGCATCACCTCATTTAATTGCGACGTGGGTACTTTTCGCTGCCGGTTTTCATACACTTCCAAAGCAGTTTCAATCACTTTAAAAATGCGCGTTTTCTCTGTTGCTGAAATGAAAAGCAATGGCACATCCGTAAAAGGTGCTAGCCGCTTTTTTAAATCTTTTTCAAATTCCTTTGCGGTGTTTGTTTCTTTTTTGACAAGATCCCATTTGTTCACCAACACTACAAGTCCCTTGCCCTTTTTAATTGCAAGTGCAAAAATGTTCAAGTCCTGGGCAGTGATTCCCTTTTCAGCATCTAGCAGGAGTAAGCACACATCGGCTTCATCCATAGCATTGATAGCGCGGATCACAGAATAGAATTCGAGGTCTTCATGCACTTTTGTCTTGCGCCGAATGCCCGCTGTATCAATCAATATAAATTCTTTATTAAAAAGTTTGTAGTGTGTATGGATGCTGTCCCGCGTAGTGCCGGCAATATCACTTACGATCGTGCGCTCCTGACCTACCAAGGCATTCAACAAAGATGACTTGCCTGTGTTAGGCTGACCGATAATTGCAAACTTCGGAAGCTGGGACGTGCCTTCAGTTTGCGTTGCGTCTTTTTCTGTGATCAAATCCGTTAGCGCATCCAGCAATTCTCCTGTGCCGCTTCCCGACATGGAAGAAAGAAAGAAAATTTGATCGAAGCCAAGACTGTAAAACTCAGATGCTTCAAGTAGGCGCTCGTTGTTGTCTACCTTGTTCACAACAAGCAAAACAGGTTTGGTTGACCGGCGCAACACATCTGCCATTGCCTCATCCAGATCTGTGATCCCCGTTGCAACATCTACCATAAAAACAACGGCGTTCGCTTCTTCAACAGCAATGAGCACCTGTTTTTTTATCTCACGCTCAAAAATGTCTTCGCTTCTGGGCACAAAACCTCCGGTATCAATCACATTGAATGTCTTGCCATTCCAATCTGTGATGCCGTATTGCCTGTCCCGTGTCACGCCACTTACATCATCCACAATCGCCTTGCGCTGTTCGAGCAAACGATTAAACAGCGTACTCTTCCCCACATTCGGCCTTCCAACAATTGCAACAGTAAAACCCATATTCCAATTTTTGATGTATGCTGTTTGATGTACGATTGGTACCTAACCCAATTCGGTACATCCTGGATCGCACATAAAATTAATATCCATATTCTTTCAAATACAATTCGTCTTCTCTCCATTTAGGGCGTACTTTCACAAATAGCTCCAGGAAAATTTTTCTCCCTATAAATTTTTCTATGTCAAATCTTGCTGATGTGCCCAATTGTTTAATCATTTTGCCGCCTTCACCAAGAATAATCCCTTTTTGAGTTTCACGCTGGACAATAATGTCGGCACGTATTTTAGTCAGCGTTGTTTTTTCTTTGAATTCCTGGACCAACACCGTTGCATGATAAGGGATCTCATCTTCGTAAAGATTAAATATCTTTTCCCTTATCATTTCTGCAACAAAAAATTTTGTTGGTAAATCAGAAATGTTATCATCTTCAAAAAATGGCTCGCCTTCAGGAAGCAGATCAACAATTGTTTTTATTAGTTGGCCGATATTTGTTTTTCTTTTAGCTGAAATATCCATCGCCTTTCTGCAATATTCTTTTTGGCTAAAAAAAAGTTTTGCTTCGTCAATTTTCTGCTTAGAAGATTTATCTGCCTTATTGATTAGAATAATTGCTGGGGAAGATAGCTTAAGCGAAGAAAACAGTCTGTCGTTCTCCTCAAGGTCATCATGCACATCGATCATAAGCAAATTCACGTCTGCGTCCGCAAGAGAATTTTTCACAGCCTGCATCATTTTTTCGTGTAGCTTGTATTTTGGTTCAATGATCCCCGGGGTATCGGAAAAAATAATCTGGTAATCTTTTTCCGTAAGAATGCCTTTAATCCGATGGCGTGTTGTTTGCACTTTGTGGGATACAATTGCCAACTTCTCTCCCATCAATGCATTGAGTAGCGTGCTTTTGCCTGCATTGGGCTTACCGAATATGCTAACGAAACCAGTTTTCATGAACCCGCAAAGGTAAGCGAAAGAAAATGTTTGGCGATTATTAACCACAGCCGTACATTTGCTGCCCATATCGCGAAGTAGAGCAGCGGTAGCTCGTCGGGCTCATAACCCGAAGGTCGGAGGTTCGAACCCTCCCTTCGCAACAAAAAAGCCACACAGAAATGCGTGGCTTCTTTTTTTATTAAATTCTTTTTACTCTCTTTTTGAAACACTGCTAGATCCGCTAGAATGCAGATCTTTAATGGTTGCTGTTCCCTTGTAATGAATATCGCTAGCCCCGCTGGCATGTACATTTAACTCTTTATTGACGGTTATTTTTATATCTGAAGCGCCGCTCGCATGCGCGGTGCAATTCTCTGAAACCAGGTCAAAAGCCTTCACATCGCTTGCACCACTTACTTCAATGGTTACGTTATTTGCCGAACCGCTGATCAAGGCATCCGAAGCGCCGGAAAGATCCATATTTAACTCTTCTGATCTCAGGTTCCCTTTCAGATCGCTCGCGCCGCTCATATGGACAGAAAGACTGGTGGTTTTAAGTATGCCTTCTATGTACACATTGCTCGCTCCTGATGCGGAAAGCCTATCGATATTTTTGAAAGAAACATACGCTTTGAATTTTCTATCCCTCCAGCGCCAGATGATTTTGCCCGTGTTTTGAAATTTAATTTTAAGCACTCCATTATCCACTTCAGTAATTATATGGTAAATATCTTTCTTATCTGAAGTACTCACAGCGACCGCTTCTTCGTCGCCCTGGCTTAAATATAGGTCAATAGCGCTAGAAACTTCTATTGCATGAAAACTGCCGCTCAGTTTCCGCACTTCTGCATTTGGGTCATTGATTATTTTGCTCTGAGCCGATGCGGTGACCAAACTTATTGCACACGTTAAAAGAAAAAAAAGCTTTTTCATATATTCATTAAAGTTAGAATTATCTTTTTGAGACTGCACCCCCGCTACTTGTATTGATATTTTTGACGGATGCATCACCTTTGTAAGATATGTGGCCACCGCTACTTGCAGAAGCAACCAGCGCTTTGCTCACATTCACATCGATATGGCCGCCACTGCTTGCATCAGCATCACACTGGTTTGTCACTAAATCAAAAGCATCAAGGTGGCTGCCGCTGCTTGCCGACGCTTTAATATCGTTTGCGCTACCCGAAATAACTGAATGTGCCCCGCTGCCTTCATCAATCGTTAAACCTGATACATTTACGCTTCCTTTAAACCAAGCACCACTTGAAAAATCAAGGTCTAATGTGTTGGAGTGTATGGATCCATCTACCTCCACATGCGCTCCGGAACTAGCGTTCAGCGCATCCAGGGTTTTACATGAAACATAAGCTTTGAGGCTTTTATCCCAGTCATCCGAAAACCAGTGGTGCCCATTGTTATAATAAATTCTTAATACGCCGTTCACCACCTCAGTCCTGATCTTATCGCGGTGCTCCGTATTATCGGCACTAACTGCTACTTTCTCCTCATTACCTTGGGTAAGGTACAAATGAATTCCGGTGGAAACTCTGATCGCATGAAACGCAGTCACGGTGCGGATCTGTGCATTGGCATCATTGACGATCTTTTGTTGCGCATTAGCCGCTATTAGTATGAATGTAATGCTGAATGCTAAAAGTATCTTTTTCATATTTTATATTTAAGAAAGTTTGAGATTCTGTGATCTAGGATAATGCACACAGGGCCGACGCCCACATGTATCATTCCCATTTGACGGGTCCCAACAGCGATTACCCCTTTTTCGAAATGCTACTTGAGCCGCTTGACCTCATTTCCTTAATGACGCCTGAACCTTTGTAATAAATATCGCTACCGCCACTGGCATTTGCTTTCAGCTCTTTATTAACTGTAACATGCATATCACTGCCGCCACTAGCCTCAATATCGCAAACATCAGAATCTAAATCATATCCATTAAAATCGCTGCCGCCAGAGGCTTCTATTCTTAGATCGGAAACCTTTCCGGAGATGCTCACATCAGAACCTCCACTTTGGTGCAGCGACAACTCATTGATCTCTACTTTTGCCTTCAAGTCACTTCCACCCGAAAGGTGAATGCTTAATTTTTCTTGCTTGATCGTGCTTTCCGTAAACACATCAGATCCACCTGAAGCTTGGAGCTCGTCGAGGATCTTAAATGACACATAAGCCTTCATTTTCCTATTACCCCAGTCCCAATGCAGGCCTTTATTCTCCATATAAATTCTCAGAACACCGTTTTCTACCTCCGTTAAAATACGGTTTCTGGTATCCACATCAGATGCGCTTACCGCAACAGCTTCCTCCCCCTGGCTTAGATACAGGTCAATGCCATGAGATACCCTGATGGCATGAAACCCCTTGAGATTGCGAACCTGAGCATTTTGGTCGGTAATGACTTTAGCATTTTGCGCTTGAGTAAAAGCGACTGCAAAAAGAAATACTGCGGAAAGGACGGTTTTAATCATAAACGTAGTTTTTGAAAAAGACACCATAAATTTAATAATGTTGCTTGCCGGGTTTTCCGGCCTTAAATTGAGACGAGCACCTTGCACATAATGTTACACGATAAAATAAATTTTCTCTTACCTTTGGGTTACTTTCTGTTTTTCAGAAGGCTTTTCTCAGATTCCTCGGGGTGCTCGTCCTGCCAACGGCGGCAGGAAAGGCTGAGATGATACCCGTAGAACCTGAACAGGGTAATGCCTGCGCAGGGAAGGTGAATTTAATTTCCTCCACTTTTCGCGTACGCAGCATTTTTCCTGTATAAAATTAGAGATAAAAAAAGACTAGTAAGAATTGGGAAGCAAATGCGTTCAGTAACTCTTTCCTTGCTTACTTCAAACTCCTTATTTGTCTTTTTCAACTTTTTGAACCGGACATCTTAAATTGATTTGGCAATGAAAAGAATGTTTTTAACCATGTACATTTTTGCGCTCGCTCAAATTGTCTTTGCGCAATCCCATTTAAGAGGCAAAGTGATTGATGCGCTGTCTGGAACACCCGTACCTGGAGCTACTGTCGAAATCGACAACGTCGCTGCGACTGCTACAAATGATTCAGGCAGGTTTGAATTCAGAAAAATAGGCGTCCGGGATCACGAATTGCGGATCACAAGCGTTGGCTATAAATTTTATCAGGCCAAAATAAATTATAGTGATGAATTGTTTTTGATTTCCTTAGAACCCGTGCAGCTATTCTTACAGCCCATTGAAGTGAAAGCCCTGCGGGCAGGCGAAAAAGCCCCCTTCACCAAAACAAATATCACCAAAAAAGAGATTGAGAAGGCAAACCTCGGTCAGGATCTGCCATTCCTTCTCAATCAAACACCCTCCGTTGTTATCAATTCCGACGCGGGTAACGGTGTGGGATATACGGCTATTTATATTCGTGGCACCGATGACTCCAGGATAAATATGACATTGAATGGCATACCATACAACGATGCGGAAGAACAGGCAATTTATTTTGTTGATCTTCCTGATTTCGCGTCTTCTGTTAATAGTATTCAGATCCAACGTGGCGTAGGCACTTCATCGAACGGCGCAGGTGCCTTCGGTGCAACGATCAATTTTTCTACTAATGAATTTAACGAAAAACCATATGCAGAAATCAATAACAGCTTCGGTTCTTTCAATACATGGAAAAATACGATAAAGCTTGGGTCAGGTCTGATTGAAGGCCACTTTACCATTGATGCCCGCTTATCCCAAATCACCAGCGATGGCTATATTGACCGGGCAAGTAGCAACCTGAAATCACTGTATCTGTCGGCAGCATATTATAGCAAGAAATCTTCCCTTCGTTTTAATATCATTCAGGGAAAGGAAAAAACCTATCAGGCCTGGAACGGCATTCCGGAAGCAAAATTGCTCGGGGACAAAGCCGCGCTGGACACCCATTACCAGGACAATGTTGGCTCTTTGTATTTCACACAGTCCGATTCCCTCAATCTTTATAACTCCGCCAAAAGAACATACAATTATTTTACTTATCCAAATCAAACGGATAACTATTGGCAAAATCATTATCAGCTTTTTTTTAATCATGCAATCAATCCGCATCTATCCGTCAACCTTGCCGGGTTTCTAACCAGAGGTTATGGCTATTATGAAGAATACCACAATCAGGGCGATTCTTCGAATGCAAAATATGCTGGGTATGGATTGCCAAATCAAATTATAGGCAATGATACCTTGCAAAGTACGGACCTTATCCGTCAATTATGGCTGAGCAATTATTTCTATGGAGGTATCTTTTCTCTTCAATACAAAAACAAAAAAATGCAGTTTACTTTCGGTGGCGGATGGGATAAATATGATGGCAAACACTACGGGATCTTAACCTGGGCACAGAATGGGGGCATTCCTCCAAACTACACGTGGTACAGTGAACCTGCATATAAAACCGATTTCAATGTGTATGGGAAACTGCAGCAGGATATGGGTGACCATTTTACTGCATTTGCTGACCTGCAATACCGGCGCATCAATTATGTCATTGATGGCTTTGATCATGACCCTACATTTCAAGTTGCCAACAAGTATAATTTTCTAAATCCAAAAGCAGGAATAACCTACATCAATCATGAATGGCAAAGCTATTTTTCCTATTCTATGTCTAACCACGAACCTGACCGCAACGATTTTGAAGCAGGAGGGATCGATCAACCCAAGCCAGAAATATTGCACGATTTTGAAGTAAGCGTAGAGAAAAAAAACCTGGAATATTCCTGGAATGCCACCGGCTATTATATGGTCTACCATAATCAACTGGTATTGAATGGAAAAATAAATGACCTGGGTCAGTATACGCGCGTCAATATTCCCAACAGTTATCGCTTAGGAATTGAGTTGCAAGGGACCGCAAAAATCACCGAATGGCTGAATGTTACTGCAAACATAGCTTTCAGCAGGAACAAAGTGAAGAACTATACAGAGTATGTCGATGATTATGATAGCGGAGGCCAAAAAGCCTTTTCCTACAAAGAAACTAACATCGCATTTTCCCCATCTATCGTTGGAGGAGCTACCGTTAATTTTATGCCGTTCACTAACTGTGAACTGAGCCTTATCTCCAAATTTGTCAGCCAAGAATATCTTGACAACTCTCAGCATGAAAACAGAAAAATTAACGGATATTATGTCCAGAATTTGCGTATGAGCTACGCGATCAAATCAAAGACAATCAAAGAGACGGATATTATTTTCCAATTGAATAATGTCTTCAATAAAAAGTATGAGCCTAACGGCTATACCTATAGCTATATTTATGGTGGCAGTCTCGTCACCGAAAACTTTTTATTCCCCATGGCAACAGCGAATTTCATGTTTGCTATAAATATCAAGCTCTGAGTACACTCGACCTATTCACGGAAGAACTTGGCATCCAGATTATTTATTATTAATAATAATGTCTGCACTCGTAGATTCCCCATGCTTTGAATATATAACATGATTCTTGCTGTTTCCATTAATATATTTCAGTTTGAACCTCCCGTGCAATTGTTCGGGTTGAATGACTCCGTTGACTTTTAATATTGCACCGTTTAAAGTAATTGAAAGATCGCCCCTGTCAGTAATTATTTTTTCATCAATCAACTCATCAATAATAGCACTGACAGTACCGTTTTCCATAAGGAACTGGTGGAACTGAGGCGAAACAAGATCGTGCTGAAAATTATGATCAAAAAGCAGTTTATTTATACTTTGCTGTTCATTCTGCAACATCATTTCCTGTACTTTAAGATCAATTTGCTTTCTCATTAATAGCTCACCCTCTCTTTTCATATCCATTTTCTGCTCCATTTTGGATTGCTCTATCAATTCGAACTGTTTCTTTTTTAAATCCAGCACCCGTTCGAATAATTCTTTATTTTGTTTATCGCTCAACTCATGTTCAAACTGATCGGATTTATATAATTGTTTTCGTAAAATTTCTTCCTGTTCCTTTTTAAGTTCTTCCATTTTCTGATTGAGCTCCTCCTGTTCCATTTTAAATTTGTCCATGGCCTCTTCATATTCTTTGGACTGCCTCTCACGCAGTTCATTTTGGTCATTTTTCATCCGTTCCTCTTGTTCTATCAGCTCGGCCCTTTGTTTTTCCAACAACATATTTTGCTCAATCAATTTTTGCTGTTGCTCTTGCTGTTCTTTTGATGCTATATGCATTTTACTAATGACATCTTGATAATCATCTATTTTATCATCGGGGACTTTCTTCCCATCCACGTATAATTCCTTCACCTTGTCATCAATCTCATGAAACTCATATCTCTTCCCATCGATCGTTCCTTTAAAGGTAAATTTTGAGAATGATTCTTTTTTTTCTGCCTTGTCCGGGACAGTATCAGCGATAATTTGCTTTGTTTGAAAGGTTTTTGAAAACGGCCCTGCCTCAACCATATTTTGTTTTGTGGATTGCCTGGAGGCTATTGTTATCAATCCGATAATAACAATCCCCGCTGTCAATGAAATTTTTTCCATATTATTTAAAGTTTTATTGTCGTTAGTAATGATTCTTTTCACTCTGTTGAGCAAATGGTTTTTCTTTCCAGGAAATGCCAATGCATATTTGGGCGCGTCCATAGAATATTCCTGGAAAGAAACAAGCGCATGGAGAAATTCATTTTTGCTCTTTGTTTCCCTGATAGCAATATCATCGCAACAATTCTCTCTTTCGTCTCTAATCAAAGATGATATCCAAAGCACCCCTGGATTGAAAAAAAAGAAAATTTCTGCAAAACTTTGTACCAAATTCACGAGATAATCCTTACGCTTAATATGCGCTAGCTCATGGAGTAAAACAGCTTCTACTTGTTCTGGCGGTAGTCGGGACATGAGGGTGAAAGGGAATAATATTACAGGCTTCAGGAATCCAACTACCAAAGGAACTTTTACAAACTCGGATTGTAGCAATGAAACGCGTCTTTTTAGTTGTATCCTCCCAGCCAGCTCGAAAAGTTTTGCCTGCCAATATGCTGATGGGGCATGTGTCTTAAAATGCCTGATGCGGTTCGTATATGCCATATTGGCCAAAAGCCTG
>DATMMJ010000581.1:0-3196 GCA_035569795.1 Puia sp.
AATGTTTGGCCACGGCGTATTCCTTTTGCCACTGGACCAATAAATTCCATGTCCACCTGGAATTTTCCCCCTGTTATTTGCGTAAACACCTTAAATATCTTCAGACTGTAATTGCTTTCCGCAAAACTGAATGTACCGGTAAGGCCAGTGTAAATGCGTGATAGATAATGCTCATCCACATCTACGCGTACTTTAAAGCCGCTCAGCACATCAATTTGGCCAAGGCGCTGGCCTTGCGTTTTGTTTTGCCCTATTTCTGCATCCAAGGAAGTGAGTTGTCCATCAACTGGCGCCCTTACAATCAGGTCACCTACCTTTTTCTGCATGATGGCTAAAGCCTCCTGTGAACCCTGGTAGGAGCGCTTGTCCTGCAATTCCTGCTGTGCACGGGATAAGGAGTCCTGCTGCAAAATTTGCTCTGTCAATTTTTTCTTGTTCAGGTAATAATTATAGTTATTCTCGGCTTGTTTGTATTCCTGTGATCCTATTACTTTTTCGGCATATAACTTTTTATCTAAATTGAATACCCGCTCGGCCTCATTATAAAGGCTAAGTACATCTGCTACTTGCGTTTGCTTACTCACAGTGTTTTGCAGGGCAGCATTGTGATTGATCTGCATTTGGGTCAGCGTATTATAGACTGTATTTTGCTGGCTCATCATGGTCATCATAAGATTAGTGTTCGATAAACGCAAGATGGGCTGTCCTTTTTTCATGATAGCTCCGTCTTCAACAAATCGTTCTTCCACCTGGCCCCCTTCTGTTGCATCCAGATAAATGGTTGTGAGCGGCATTACCACGCCATTAACCGGTATGTTTTCCTGGAAAGGGCCTTTTTTGATCTCGCTGATGGTGATCCGCTCCATATCCACGCTCAGTTTTGATTTGCCAGAGGTAAAATAATAACTCGCCCCAATCAATAATACCAATGCCGTAATCCCGCCTATCGTCAGCAGGCGTTTTGTTGACCATTTTTTCTTTTTTAAAATCCTGTCTACCATGTAAAAAGCTTTAGATTTTCAAAAAACTGACCGGCGTAAAGATACCGGCCAGCTTCACTCAATACTTCATAAGAAAATTTCCTTTCCGTTATAGTCAAACACATGCCAAATTGCCATTTTAATGATTTACAGTTTCTTAAACGCCAATAATATACGAAGATGTTCGTTTCCGATACATGGACTGTACGGTTTTGATACACTCTGACTTTCCAAAGAACTCTTAAAAAATTAATTGCCACAGCTTTATATTTAAGGTAAACTTGTGGCAGTATTTGTTGCATTTAGACGAATAAATTATTTTAATTGTTATAATGGCTCTCAGAAACGCATCCATTTTGATAGTAGACGATGACCCGGACGTCCTAACCGCTGTAAGGCTTTTATTAAAAACCGAAGCTGCCAACGTGGTAACCGAAAAGAACCCCGAAAACATCAGGAGTCTGCTTTCCAAGCAGGAATTCGATATTATTCTGCTTGACATGAATTTCAACAGCAGCATCAATACCGGTAATGAAGGCCTTTTCTGGTTAAAAAAGCTGAGGGAATTCGGCAGCGAAGCTGCCGTTATCATGATCACCGCATATGGTGATATTGACCTGGCTGTGCGCTCGCTGAAAGAGGGTGCAACAGATTTTGTGGTGAAACCATGGCACAATGAAAAATTGATAGGAACCATCAAAGATGCAGTCAAGAGGAAGGAAAATAACAAAGTGGCACCCGGATTTGTAAGCGCTGCCGATTCTATCATCGGCAGGGAACTGATTGGGGAATCAGAAATAATGCAGGAGATCTTTTATAAGATTGAAAAGATTGCGCCAACGGACGCGAACATTTTGATATTGGGTGAAAATGGTACCGGGAAAGATCTGATTGCAAAGGCTATACAGCAGCAATCTTTACGGGCAGACAAACCTTTTATTAAAGTGGATGTTGGGGCCCTCACGGAAACCTTGTTTGAGAGTGAATTATTTGGCCACAAAAAAGGAGCCTTCACAGATGCGAGGGAAGATCGGGTAGGGCTTTTTGAAACAGCATCTGGGGGCACTTTATTTTTAGACGAAATTGGGAATATATCGCTCCATCAACAGGCAAAATTATTGTCTGTGCTGCAAAACCGAAAAATTACGCGCATTGGCACCAACCAACCCATACCGATTGACATTCGGCTGATATGCGCCACCAACATGCCACTGAGCGAGCTGGCGAACGAAAACCGTTTCCGCAAAGACCTTATTTACCGCATCAACACAGTAGAAATCATGGTTCCGCCACTGAGAAAAAGGGGAGACGACATCCTGCCGCTGGCGAAACACTTCTTACGCATCTATTCAAAAAAATACATGAAGACCTCTGATGATTTTGACCAGAAGGCGCTAGAGAAACTCTACAATTATCATTTCCCCGGAAATGTGCGCGAACTGCAATACACCATAGAGCGTGCTGTAATCATGGCCGAAAGCGATGTGCTCCATCCGGCCGATCTCATTTTTTCTCCTATCGAGTCCCCGAAAGAATTGCGCGATGAGCCGGATGAACTGAACCTGAGTGCTGTGGAAAAGAATACGATATTGAAAGTAATTGAAAAACATAATGGCAACATCAGCAAAGCGGCAAAGGAACTGGGCCTCACGCGAACTGCATTGTACCGCCGCTTAAGCAAATATGATATTTAAGAACTACCATTTTCGGTTATTGATAAGAGTGATTTTGATGTTTCTGACGATCCTCTCGGCTTCCGTTATTATCGTGAAAGGATGGTTTGTATATCTCATCATTGTGTTGCCAATTATTTTGTATCAGTTAATAGATTTCTATCGTTTTAACCGCAAGGCGCAAGATGAAGTGCAGCAATTTGTGGAGTCTGTACATTACCGCGATTTTTCCCGCTACTTCGACGTTAAGCATGCCCCACTTGATCTGCAGCCGCTGCGACACGGGTTTAACGAAATCAATACCACCTTCAAACACATCAGTCGTGAAAAAGAAACTCAATTTCAATACCTGCAGAAAATACTGGAGCTGGTCGACACAGGTATACTATCCTATGAGCATAAAAGCGGCCAGATTGGATGGATGAACGAATCACTGAAAAAAATGCTTGGAGTTCCTTACCTGAAAACAATCCATTCCCTTGAAAGAAGAGATGCGGCCTTATACCACGAAGTATTGGATTTGCGCCCCGGCCAAAGCAGGGT
>DATMMJ010000582.1:0-11772 GCA_035569795.1 Puia sp.
CCCGCCAATTGAATCTGCGCAAGGGGGCATGCATATTTATCCCAACCCTTCATCAGGGATAGTTACTATTCAACTAAACGATACCATTAGTTTCGGTGCTTTCCTTGAAATCTATAATCTGGTTGGACAAAGAGTAGTTACGACTGTTGTGAATCAAGTTCAGTTTCAGTTGAATATTTCTTCGCTCAGCAAAGGGGTATATTACATTCGGGTGAATAATGGAAACAGTAAATTGATGAACAAGTTCTTGAAATTGTAAAACAGTAGGGTCATGTAGCACCCATAAGGTGAGCAATTTTTTCTCCAATAACCGGTGCTAAAGCAACGCCCATTCCTCCCATTCGAACTGCACAAAATATCTGTTCACTAACCTGTTTCACAACAGGCATTTTTTCGTTGCTGACACCCATAATGCCGCTCCAGCGATACTCAATGGTAAACGGAGTTACAGGCAATATTTTTTCATGGAGAAAATGTTCGAGGGCAGCTTGGATATTTTCTGAAGTATTCAGATCAAACGTACGCTCTTCATCAATCGCGGTATTGCGCGCACCGCCCAGCAGCACACGCTTGCCAAGATTGCGGAAATAATAAAACCCTTCATCATAATGAAAAGTCCCTTTCCAATTCAGGTTGGGAATTTCTGAGGTCAATAGTATTTGCCCACGCGCCGGCTCGACATCCAGATCTGGCACAAGCTGTTTGGCAAACGCATTGGTGCAGATAAGGAGTTGGTTGGTGGATAATTTGAAATGTTGATTGGTCCCGAGTTCAACAGTGCCATTTATTTTTTCAAAGCTTTTTATTTCTACTGCATTCAGAATTGTAACCCCCATGGATTGTACAAGCTTCAAAAGAGCCTGGCAAAGTTTGCCAGAATGCAATTGGGCTTCAAGTCTGTTCTCAATTAAATGATGAACATTCGCAAAGCCAAATTCTGCTATTTTTTCATCATTCAGGTAAAAGGCCTTTTCTTTTTTTGTGATATGCTTTAGTTTGTGGTTTAACCAGTCTATATTACTACGCAACGTATTTAAATCCAGTCCCTGATCGTCGGTAATCAGTTCATAACCGCCGAGTTCTTCATAGCCTATCTCTTTTTTGCGAAATATCTTGTTAATTTTTTTCAATCCTTTGCAACGCATTTCAACAATCTCGAGCATCTGCTCTTCGCCGGATTTTATGGTGTCTGCAATTAGTTCACTCACACTCCCGAAGCAGGCGAAGCCGGCATTACGCGTGCTTGCACCGGTTGGGATGATGCCTCTGTCTACTACAGCAACAGATAATTTGGGACGATTCTTTTTTAGATGATAAGCGCTCCACAAGCCTACGAAGCCACTGCCAATGATGATGACGTCTTTGTGGGAATAAAAACTCTCTTTTTCCCATATGGAAACCTGAGACATTTTGAAGAGGTTAAAATATTTACCGGAAAGTTAAGGAGAATACTGTTTGTGTACATGTTTGTACCTGCAAATCGAAAACGTATCAATTGGCAGATGCAGAGATTTTGAAACCAAATGCTACTGCCAGATTGGTCATCGATTCTCGCTCACCGGACTGATTCCACTCCTTGTTTCTTTTCAAATGGTTGTCCGGTTATGCGGGTCCACCAGGCAAGCGTCGGGAATAACGCCGTGGGTCGCTAAAGTGATTAGACGCCAGACCAGTCCTGCGTCAAGGAATTTGCAAATAATGGCAAGATGATTATCTTAGAACCAAGAATTGTTCTATCCAAAAAATGTATTCCCTTAATTCAATCGACCAAACCTAGTTGTTATGAAATGTATCAGCCTGTTATTCGTAACGTTTATTTTTTTTCGACTTGAGGCACAAGTTATACCCAACTCAAGTGATCCAAATGCTGGTAGCATCATTTGGTTTACCTCCTATACGCTAAATAAAAATGGGTTATTGGGCAATCATGCTGATAATTATCAGGCAGTCATTTTAAAGAACCCTCTTGGAGAAAAATATTTAGTAGTTGTTAATTCCAGCGATTGGCTAAAAGGAGTTAAAACAAGACCTGCTTTTTTACCATTGTATGAAACTCCGGGATATCCTGAACACGTAGTGCTAGATTTTGAGAATTATAAATTTAAATTCTATCCCTGGAATGCAAAGGATTTTTCAGGCAATCCACATCATACAGATTCAGAACTAAACTTTATTGGAAATGATCATAAACCGCACTCTATTTCATTTTCAGAATTTGTGGGTAGATAAAACTGCAATTTGGTCGATTAAATGATTAGGCCAGCCTGAGTCACTGCTTTGCGCATCTATTCCTCTCCCGGGTAAAAGCCCATGTCGCTGCCCCGATACCTATCCGCAAACTCTCAAATTCTCAAAACCGAGCTTTAGAATCTGCCAAATTAAATGGACAGCCATTGCATGATGCCCGCCAGCAGAACCTGAAAGGAAGGCCTTAAGGTGTTGAATATACGGCAATTAAAAAATCAGGTATAAATACCTGCTTTTATGACGGTCCGCTGTTTTAATTTTATCCTGTAACATAAGGTAAAAATAATCGTAGAGCCCCTGTATTCCTGCAGGGGCTTTTGTTTTTCAAGCCGTACTATTTTTTTACTGACAAACCCCTAGCGCTCCTGTATGATGGGAAGTATAATGACGCCGTCTTTTCTTTGAAACAACCCACTTGGATTTGCAAAGCTTCCCTGAAGGAAGAAAGAACGTAAAGAACCTGACTGTTTAAGAATTTTCTTAATATGAAAACCTGAACTTACTTACTCTAAAAAAAATTACTGTCCTTGGGCGCATTTGGATAGGCGTATCCGTTAGTAAGAATCGATTCAGTCTTCGGCTAGCATGATCTGATGCACCCAAGCAACGCTGGAATTTGCCATTCAAATAATTTAAGGATTAATTATAGGTCATCAAGGTAAAATACTTTGTAGCAGGAATTATATTTATACTGATTAAATATGGAAAAGATAAAATATTTAATCCCACTAAACTAAGAGCTTAAATCCAGTCATGAAACCCTTATTACTAATCTTGCTTATGCACTGTCTCATCTGTACGCTCGGAGCGCAGACCCCGCTTGCAAAAATAACTGTGAAAGGAGTAGTGATGGATTCCTTAACCAGTAAAGCGCTGGTGTATGTTACCGTTGTTTTGCAGGACATCGAAACCCGGCAACCTGTAAAAAGCACACTCTCCAAAGAGGATGGCAGTTTTCAGATATCTGCCCCATCTGGCAAAAACTATGCACTTGTATTGGCATTTGCCGGTTACAGTAATAAAATAATACAATTAAAAAAGGAAACGCCTGATTCAGATCTTGGCAAGATCATATTATCGCCATCCACCAAACAGCTCAAAGAAGTTACTGTAACTGCATTAAGACCTGTAATGAAAAGAGAAATTGACGGAATATCCTATGATGTTACTGCCGATCCGGAAAGCATTGCTCTTACTGCACTGGACATAATGCGCAAAGTGCCCTTGCTCACCGTGGACGCTTCCGATAATATCAAATTGAAAGGGAGCGGAAATTATAAAATCCTCATCAACGGCAAGGAATCTGCTTTGGTTGCCAAAAATCCCTCTGATGTGCTCAGGGCAATGCCAGCGACCAATATTGAAAAGATAGAAGTCATCACAACCCCTCCGGCTAAATATGATGCCGAAGGACTGGCAGGTATCATCAACATCATCACCAAAAAAAATGCAGATCAGGGTTATAATATAGGTATCAACGGACGCTATAATACAGTGTGGGGGCCGGGCTTTAATCTGAACGGCACTTTGAAACAGGGTAGGTTTGGATTGGCCGCGTATGCAGGATTTAATGTGCGCCGGCCGCAGACAACAGGTTTTGGGAATTCCCAAACGTTTTTTGCTGATAATTCTCAGTTATCTCAATATGGCACAAATACTTTTGACGGAAGAAATAAATATGGCGATGCAGAGCTGAGCTTTGAAATAGACAGCCTCAACCTCCTTACAGGTTCCTTAGAGTTTTATAAAGGTTCCAATACCCAAAGCAGTAATCAATATTCTGCCACTTTCGGTGGCAATGGAGCTGTGCTACAACAATATCAATTGGTGAATACGGGCAACAATAGTTATGAAGGCCTTGACGCCGCCCTCAATTACCAGTTAGGATTCAAAAAAGACAAGAACAGGCTGTTGACATTATCTTATAAATATGGATATTCACCAAACACGCAGTTTAATGACAATATTTTCTCTGACACTATAAATTATCAGCAAGCTGCCTATCAACAATATAATAATGCAGGCAACAGAGAGCACACCATCCAGTTGGATTATGTGCATCCATTTAAGAAACTAACGCTTGAAGCCGGCGGTAAAGCGATCCTCAGGAATAATTACAGCGACTTTGAAACCAACAATTATAATGATTCAACCAGGAAATATGAAGTGAGCCCGTCGCAAAGCAATAACTTCAATTACTATCAGGACATTTACAGCTTGTATAACTCATATCAATACAAATTGGATAAATGGACTGGCAAAGCAGGTCTACGCATCGAACGAACTACGATACACGCAGATTTTATTTCTGTAGGAAGCGCCATTAATCCTGATTACAATAACTTCATACCATCTGTATCTATCCAGCGCAATTTTAAAAGCAGCAGCATTAATTTTGGTTATACCGACCGGATCAGCCGACCTGGCATATATCAGTTGAACCCTTTTGTCGACAAGTCAAACCCAAAGTTTATCAACACGGGCAACCCGGATCTGAAGCCTGAATTGAATCATAGCCTGGAACTCAATTATAGTAATTTCTCCAAAAGTTCCGTGAACGTAGGGATCAGTTATATGTTCTCCGGAAATTCAATTCAAAATGTTACACGTTTAGAGATTGACAGTGCCGTGAATAACACGGCCGATACGGTAACACTGACGACTTACCAGAACTTGGGGAGCAACAGCAGGCTGGGATTGAATTTTAACACGAATTTTACTGTTATCAAAGATCTTACTGTCAGCCTGAATGGACAGATTGCTCGGGTGTGGCTAAAGGGCACTTACAATGGGCAGCTTTATCATAACGAGGGCTACACCGGGAATGCTTTTTTTAACGCGGGATATAAGTTTGGCAAAGGTTTCCGGTTTGGGATCGATGCCGGCTTTTTCAGCGGAGACGTGAACTTGCAGGGAAAATCAAGCGGATTCGTTTATACATCTTATGTGCTTTCCAAGACATTTCTAAAAAAGAAAGCCACCATTTCCCTTGTTTCAAACAACCCGTACAGCGAATTATTTACTTTCAAATCACATACCACCACTCCTGATTTTTATCAGTCTTCATATAATCAGAACCCTTATCGGACCTTCGCTGTCCGGTTCAATTTTAAATTTGGAAAGCTCAACAGCGACATTAAGCGAAACCAGCGGGGAATTAATAATGACGATACAAAGGCAGGGAAAAGCGGCAATGCTAATCAATAAATTCTTTGGGTGATTTGTGCATTTGGTGACAACCCAGCAATATAGCGGCGACACATACCCTAAGGCTTGATGATTAAATCCAAAATGGATTTGGTAGTCTGGATTTCTTGCAGAAAACTGCATGTAATTTTCCTAGCGCAATCAGGTAGTTTTCCTAAATCAGACACAAATATTATTTTTTATTTTTACAGCAATGTTCAGCGTTGCTGATTTATTGCATAGATACTGATAATCCCGTACGTTACTATATTGGTTTAATTTATTTTAAAAAATGTTATTGTTATCCGGAGAACCCTTTGAAACAAAGCCAGATTACTGGAAAAACAAGTTGCAGCTACCTTCCCTGGAGCTTCCCGCAAGTTATGCAAGGCCAGTCTTAAAATATTACAAGGGTGATACTATTTGTTTTACTATAGATAAAGAATTGTCTCGGCAATTGACTTTGTTGTGCTCCCAACAGGATGCAAATATCTACATGGTCTTACTCGCTGCGTTCAAGGTGCTACTGTACAGATCCGGTAACTCGGACAAAATAAGCGTGGGGTCGCTCCTTCCCGTAAGGATAGAAAATAAAATAAATGAGGCAATTGATTTTTTTGTTAAACCAGTTGCCTTGCACAGCGCGATGGATGGCAATATGAGCTTTAGCACATTCCTGAAGCAGCTTAAGACATTCATTTTGGAAGATGCCGTTAATCAAGAAAAGCAAGATGAGGGCGCTTTAGATGCCAGCACCCGGAGTCCTCAGGAGAACCTTGAATACACACTAAAATACATGTTCATTCTTCATGACGAATCTGGACCTGTTTTTGATCCGGGGTTTATGAAGTTATTCAGGAATGCTTCCATAAAGCCGGAATTGATTTTAATCATGGCTCAAACCCAAACCGGTCTTCAAGGCACAATAAGCTACTCTCCGGAATCTTATCAAAAGGAGGCTATAATTCAAACTATAAATCATTATAACGAGCTGCTTGACTCAATCGTTAGGACCCCGCAGCAAAAGATAGGAGTATTGGGCTTGCTGACGGAGGCAGAACAAAAGGCTTTATTATCTGATTTTAATAACACACTCGCTGTCTATCCGGAGCATAAAACGCTCGTTGATATATTTCATGAGCAGGTTTTAAAGACACCAGATCATATAGCTTTGCAAATGAAAGATCAAACCTTGAGCTACATTGAACTCAACAGGCAATCTAACCGGCTCGCAAATTATTTAATTTCCCAGGGCGTGGAGCAAGGGGACAATGTTGGATTACTGATAGGACGAGGGTTTGATATGATTACTGCCATGTATGCAATATTGAAGTCAGGGGCTGCGTATGTTCCCATAGACCCTGACTATCCTTTGGACAGGCAGCAATATATTTTGAATCAGTCTGCTGTCAAATTGGTTCTTGCAGATGATGATTACCTGCTAAAGAATTTTATTGGCACTGGGCAATTTATGAATATCCATGCTATTGATCTTAACGAGTACAGTCCTGAAGATTTGCCAATAAAAATTGAAGGATCCCAACTAGCTTATACTATATACACTTCAGGTTCAACCGGCAGACCAAAGGGTGTAATGATAGAGCATCATTCGGTTGTGAACCTGATCCAGTGGGTGAACATGAGATTTAATGTTGGGCCGGGGGACCGTTTGTTGTTTATTACGTCAATGTGCTTTGACCTGTCAGTATATGATATTTTTGGAATACTATCTGCAGGGGGTACTCTTGTCATTGCCCTTAAAAACGAAGTGCAGAATATGAAGAAGCTTCAGGAAATGTTGCAGGCGTATGCAATAACGTTTTGGGATTCCGTCCCTACAACTATGGACAATCTGATAAGGGAACTTGAAACCAGCCATCGGCCTTACTCCCAATATGCTCTTAAAACTGTTTTTCTAAGTGGGGACTGGGTAGCTGTCAATCTTCCGCAGCGAATAAATAAATATTTTCCCTCGGCATCTGTGATCAGCCTTGGGGGTGCAACAGAAACAACGGTGTGGTCCAACTTTTATCCGGTGGAAAAAAAATTGGAAGGATGCACGAGCATCCCATATGGAAAGCCATTGCAAAATAATTTTTTCTATATTCTCAATGAACAGCTGCAACCTGTGCCGCAAGGAGTAGCTGGTGAACTTTACATCGGCGGAGCAGGCGTGGCACGTGGATATGCAAATGAACCGGAGAAAACCAGCCGTGCTTTTATGAAGGATCCCTTCAATTGCAGCGCCGGAGGTAGAATGTACCGGACAGGAGATATTGGCAAAATGTTGGATGACATGAATATGGAATTTATTGGTCGAAAGGATGATCAGGTAAAGATCCGGGGCCTCCGCGTGGAACTTGGAGAGATAGAAAGTGTACTCAATCAGAGTGGTTTAATTAGGCAGGCGGTTGTACTAGCAAAAAATGATCGTGAAGGCAAAAAAAGCCTTATTGGTTATGTAGTAACCAATGCATCATTCCACCGGGAAGCGGTGATCAGTCATTTAAAAAACAAGCTTCCAGAATATATGATACCTACTGTATGGGTAAAACTAGATAGTTTTCCTCTGGGTACTAATGGTAAAATAGACAGACAGGCATTGCCTGAAGTGGAAGCGCCCGATCCTTCAAACGAACAGCATGCTGCGCCGCGCAGCGATCTGGAAAAAACATTTTCCAGTATATGGCAGGAAGTTCTAGGGCGGAAAAAAATAGGTATCCGGGATAATTTTTTCGAACTCGGTGGTGATTCTCTCCTAGCTGTTCAGATCATGACTAAAATTGAAAACGAAACTGGCAAAAAAATACCGCTCCCATTTTTTTTTAAATTCCCTACGATTGAACAGCAGGTTGCCTGCATTTTGAAAAACCAGTCGGATAAACCCTGGAAATCTCTTGCGCCAATAAAATCCTCGGGCAGCAAAAAGCCGCTATTCAAACGCATTCAATTCCACCTACAAGAAAAACTTCTCAGAAAAAATATTCAAAAAAAATAAATCGCCAGGTCCCTAAATTTTTCTGGTTCACAAAATTGTTTATTCAGTATCCAAAAACAATTGGCAAATATCAGATTGCTTTTTTACAAAGAAAATTCTATAAAACAGGCCTTATCAAACGAACTGAATCTACAAGGATTTATGTCCAGCTCAAAACGATAAATAGAAATCTTCAAATTGCCTTTAAGAAATACAGGTTAGTTCCATTTGATGACAGGCTTGATCTTTTCAAATCAAAAACCCATATTCATTTTATTGATGACCAGCAGTATGTTGGCTGGTCAAAATATGCACTCAAGGGTGTTCAAGTTTTTGATGTTCCAGGTGACCAAAAAAAAATATTCCAGTTTCCGCACCTAGAAGAGTTCGCATGCATTTTGCAAGATGCTCTGGACAAATGCTGAGGGCGATAATAATAGAAAACGATCACAAGACCTCTAGTAAAAGATAATATTGATAACTGCGCAAGATTATTAATGCATGTTGTTTTCTTCTCCAGGGAAAACGCGTTAAGGGTGCATCACCAGACTACAAACTGCTTTGCTCCTACTACTCCGTTCAATTCATACTGCACAAAATATGTTCCTGGGTATAGACTATTTAGTTCATATTGGTTTTGGCCTGTATTACTCGTCCATACGATTTGGCCGGCAGAATTGAAAACGCGAACAGCTTTGGGCTGTAGCCCAATAAAATAAATTGTCGCTCCATTATATTTTCCGGCTACATACATACTGGCGGCAACATTGGCCTTACTAATCTTAACGATCTGGGAATAACTTGTTTGCCCCGACAATTCAGTCATTTTAAGTCTGTACAGTCTTTCGGTAAAAGCCGCATCATAATCGTTGCTGCTATATCGGTATTGGCCTGCAACCAGAGTACCCGGCACATCGTTTACTGTTTTCCAGTTTTGTTCATCAAGACTACTCTGTACAGAAAAATCCCTAATTTCTTCGTTTTGATCTACCAACCATGTCAAACCAACATGATCACCATCCCATTTACCCGAAAAAGAAAGTAGCTTAAGTAAAAGTATGGCACCTGCAGATGCAGCAGTTGCCGCCACAAATGTATGGCTTGATGCAGGATACTGAACGAAATGGGAAGCTGTATTGACAAAACCTGTCCAGGTAACCAACCACCAGGACCCTGTGGTTGAATCACTATAATTTAATTGGCTTTCCGTGTTGCCGTTTAATTCTGAGAGCTGATAATATATTTGAATAGTGCCTGTAAATGTAACTGGATTGTTGAGATAATACACCCGTTTTATAGTGCCGTTGGGAAAGCCTGGTGAAGCCACGGGCGTTTCCAGGATAGCATTGGAAGCCATGGTAAAAGCGCCTGTCGGTATAAGCACGAGACTGTCCGCGCTGAATACAGTGCCACCCTTGATGGTTAATGCCTTAATACCCCCTACAGAAAGTACGTTGTGTTGAGCCAAGGCCAGAGAAGAGCCGGAGACCAGTAAAATTACCAGGGTGAAAAGTTTCAACCCAGTCCTATTCATTATTCCGAGTAATGAACTAACAATGATGTTCAAAGTAAATGTAGCTTTCATTAGAGTGGATTTAATACTTTTTTGTGCAACAAAACGAATTTCATTGCAGTCAAAAAAACGGTTTGCTCATCATTAAAGCTCAAGGGGCAAGGCAACATTATTTTGAAAAACATGGTATAGCTGATATTTTTTTTCATGACTGTTAGGAACTTAATTTTAGCCTTCCCTATTATTGTATCCTGTACCAATTTGTGCCATCCGATTGGATTGTAATACTGTTGACAGTTGGTACCAGAGTATTGTTAGCGCCAGAAAAATCTTTGTAGGTGCTGATCGTTCTGGAAGCACCCGTGTGATTTACTATTACATAGATTCTGCGGGCATTTGTTGCGCCGGCCGCGGGAAGAGTTATAACCGGCGTGCCCCCAGTGATTATTACGGTATAATTGGTTGCGTCTAAAGTTAGATTGGCATTTGTAGTAGTAATCGCAAATCCTGTTGAGCCGCTGACATCAAGCGTTGAGTTAGGGGAATTCGTCTCGATGCCGAGATTGCCCGAGGCACTGAGCCTCATCTTTTCGGTGTTATTGGTTATGAATGGAAGATCAAAATTGGAATTTGTTCCAATAGTCTGTACCGACGGCACAGTATTTCCTCCAAATTCCCAGGCAACGGTTGCAAGATAAGCTGTGGGATCAATCCAGGTAGGCGCTAGTCCGGCGCCGCTTGAGGTTAGAAAGGTTCCAGCAACACCTGCAGAATTGCCAGGCATAAACGCGCCGCTTAAACGAAAATTTCCAGTCACGTCGAGCTTTTCAGTGGGCGCATTATTGGCAATGCCTACTTTCCCTGTTCCGTCAATGCGCATCCTTTCGTTTGTGGCCTGTGTGGTGCCACCTGTCATGAATACAAGGGATTTTGCAGCAGTGCCCGTACCCATCAGGAAATTGTTGCCTGTCGTATACAGATAGGCATCATCGGCGCCGCCCATGACACCACTTGAGTTCACACTGCTGTTCATGCCCAGGTCCACAAAGTTTATTACTTCATTGCCATTATCAGCCGTAGCCACCACGTCCGAAGATGCATTCGTCCCAGCATTTGTATTTTGAATATTCAGTTGAAGGTAATTATTGATGCTGCCCTTGCCGACAATCGCATTCACAGAACTGGTAGCTCCTGCATTCACAACCAATTTCTCCGGGTTTGCTCCATTAAAGACGGAAGTGCCGATACCCAGGTTTCCCGCAGCAGAAAGCCTCATGCCTTCTACATTATTTGTGATAAAAGGAAGGTCGAAATTCGAAGTGGTCCCAAGATTTTGAAGAGATAACACGTTATTTCCAACAAGAGCCCATGCATTTGATGAAGAAGTAGCCAGTGCGGAAGGGTTTAACTTTCTTACTACTCCATTTATTATTGTTAAAATGCTGTCCGTATTTAGCCCCGTCTGTACCCCTGCCAAATACAAAGGATTACTTGCGGCGTTGATGTGTAATTTATAGTTAGGATTGTTGAGTCCTATCCCCACATTTCCTGTTCCGTCAATGCGCATCCTTTCGTTAGTGGCCTGTGTGGTGCCGCCTGTCATGAATACAAGGGATTTTGCAGCAGTGCCCGTGCCCATCAGGAAATTGTTGCCTGTCGTATACAGATAGGCGTCGTCGGCGCTGCCCATGACACCACTTGTATTCACACTGCTATTGATACCCAGGTCCACAAAGTTTGTTATTTCATTGCCATTATCTGCTGTAGCTACCACATCTGAAGACGCATTGGTTCCAGCATTTAAGTTTTGAATATTTAATTGCAGATAATTATTTATTGAACCCTTCCC
>DATMMJ010000583.1:0-3142 GCA_035569795.1 Puia sp.
ATAAAGGTAAGTCTGGAGCTGCCGGATTTGACGGCCGAAAAAAAAATCGCGCCACTGATCATTTTGTCTATAGCCGAAAATAGTTTTCGCCACCTGTCTTTGTCGGGGCCGGGCCCTAAAACCATTGATATCACAGCATCCTTGTTGGAATCAAATTTTGAGATGGATATTTCGTGGAGCAAGCAGGATGACACCTCCGCCCTGACAAACGACTGGGGCGGATTCGTGCATAAGATCAAAAGATATCTGAGTCTGGTTTATCCCAATGGCCATGACATACGGATTATTATAAAGCCCAATCTCTTCATCATCGAGCTGAGGATCAACCTGGACAGATCGGTAAATTAAAAACTGATCCATACTTTCGAAGGCTCCACTACGGCTGGTCGAGCCTATGGGTTTTATTGTGCATTTGATTGTGCGTACTAATTATGGGGTACCCATTACCGTTACAAATGGTTTTGGCCTTTTTGGCTGTCTTAATCGTCAGAGAGTTCAATCCACACCGGAGCGTGGTCACTCGTTTTTTCCCATCCGCGCACCTCGCGGTCAACGCCCCCGGAGAGCAATCGTTTTGCTGCCTGCGGACTCAATAAAAAATGATCGATGCGCAAGCCGGCATCACGAGCATAAGCGTTTCGGAAATAATCCCAGAAAGTATATATTTTTTCGCCCGGATGCAATTTTCTAATAGCATCTGTCCATCCTTGGTCAACTAAATTCTTAAATGCAGCCCTGACTTCTGGTCTGAACAGCGCATCGTCCACCCATTTTTCCGGCTTGTAGACATCAAATTCAGTGGGTATGACATTATAGTCACCGGTAAGTATCACGGGCACCTTTTCGCTGAGAAGAGATCTGGCATGGGCATGCAGCCTATCCAACCATTTGAGTTTGTATTCAAGTTTAGGCCCCGGAGCAGGATTCCCATTTGGCAGGTAAAGGCAACCGACCGTCATGTCTGCTACAGTGGCCTCGATATAACGGCTATGGGTATCCTCTGGGTCACCGGGCAATGCATGCCTCAGCTCTCGGGCCTCGAGATTTCTGGTGAGGATGGCAACACCATTCCAGCTTTTCTGACCGTGCCATATCGCATGATAACCCACTTCTTTAATTTCATGTTCAGGAAATTTTTCCTGCGGCGCCTTGAGTTCCTGCAGACAGACAATATCTGGAGAAGTTTCACTAAGCCAGCGCAGCAGCACGGGCAATCTTCCGTTCACGCCATTGACATTGTAGGTAGCTATTTTCACAACTCTAATGTAGCGTTTCTTTCTGGTTTAATCATCAAAAATTGCCCGGAGATTACAGCTTGCTCCCTATGTGGTGGACGAATAAGAAAAAAGGCCATCTATCTTCAGGTATGCATAAACGTTAGCTATTATTTTTTTATGGAAACCACCCGGTGGGCATAGAAAAGACTTGGGCGACGGGTCCAGTTTTTCAATTGCGTTTTTGTTCTTAATTTTAGCTGGGAAACACTGTAGGATCCTATAGCCAAGCGCAGTAGGGCAATAATTAGCCTGCATGGGCGGCCAATGATTGTTTTTAAAAAGATACCCTTGATGACAAACTCTGGAATAATAGGAACCATTCTAATAATTGCCAATATCGTCTTTTCTTATAAAGGACTGGCAGACGGGCTTTTTTTTGACCGGTACAAGTTCGAAATAGACAAAATCCTAATTAACAAAGAGTACAGGCGACTGGTTACCTCCGGCTTTTTGCATGTTGGCTGGACACATTTAATTTTCAATGTAGTAAGTCTTTACATTTTCAGCGGGCTCATTGAAAGGAGCCTTGGCGGACCAGGATTTATTATCATTTATTTTGCAAGTCTGGTAGGAGGCAACCTGTTATCTTTATTCGTCTATCGCAATCAGGGAGATTATAGTTCTGTCGGTGCATCCGGTGCAATTTGCGGAGTCATGTTTGCCTCGATAGCATTATTCCCGGGACTGGCGATTGGTCTTTTCTTTCTTCCTATTTCTATACCGGGATGGATATTTGGGCTGCTGTTTGTCCTGTTTTCTATTTACGGTATCAAATCTAAAAGGGACAATATCGGGCATGAAGCGCATTTGGGGGGAGCATTGATTGGGATGGCGGTAGCCCTTGCTATGAGACCCTCCGCGCTAGTCGAAAACTACCTGACGGTCTTAATTATTGCGGTCCCGAGTGTTTGTTTCATATATTTAATTGCTACAAGGCCACACCTATTGCTCATTGACAATTTTTTCTTCACCACACACAAGGACTATTATACGATTGACCAGAAATATAATTTGGAAAAAAATAAAATGCAAGAGGAAATTGATAGGATTCTTGATAAAATCAGTAAGAAGGGTATGAGCAGTTTAAGCAAAGAAGAAAAGGAAAGACTTAAAAAATACTCCCGCGCCGTGCGTTAGACATTCCTTTAACATCCCTTGAGACGCCGGGGTGCTACGTTTCAAAAAAAAAGCGCTCACCACCATAAAATACCTCTCGGGCTGGAAACCGGAATGTTTATTATTTATGCGGCCGAGTCAAATCTGGGGGATTCATTAAGTATCGAAAAGGAATAGGTATTTGTTTTTTGAGGTTTTTTTTTAAAACAAATTTGAAAGCCCTTTGGAATACTAGGGGTAATTACAAAACAGGTTTTGCAATGGATTGCAATTGCAATAATTTTAGTAATCGCATTGGGAGTTTATTTTATGAGTAAGAAAAACAGATAATTCGGAAATGGTTTTAGCGCTATCGGTTGCGACCTAAAACTCAAAAAAAAACAGAGATCAGTAACAGATGCGAAAGGAACATTAGTGGTCATGAGAAAAATAGTATCAATACTTGCAATTACCTTAACTGGGCTTGGTACATATGGGCAAATGAATACTAACGACAAAAGCAATATGAGTAAACAAATTATTTATGATTTTGTCAGCGCAATCAACGAGCACAATGTGGACAAGATGTATTCGCTGATGACTGATGACCACAAATTTATCGATGCGCACGGCAATGAAGTACGAGGCAAAGACAAAATGAAAGCCGGCTGGGTGGGATACTTTCAATGGTTCCCCGACTACTTCATTGAGATAACAGAAATCTTTGCTCGCGGCGATACGCTCGGCGCTTTTGGTTTTGCAAGCGGGAC
>DATMMJ010000584.1:0-2599 GCA_035569795.1 Puia sp.
ACATGCTTACCGTCTTTGGTAAAAAAACCGCAGGTAGTCCTTCCTTTGCCGCTGCTGATCATTTTGGGCTCAAACTTTTCCAAAGGTGTTTCCGGTATTTTGCCAATATACATCTGATCGCAGTGCACATTTTCTTTGTCATCCTTATGCTGAAAGATGAGCCATTTGCCATCAAAGCTGAAATAGGCTTCTGCATTATCACCGCCATTTGTTAATTGTCTGATGTTTCTGAAATGTTTTTCGTCAGGGTATAGCAATGTGTCGGAAACCTTGTGCGATATGGCATTGAGGGAAAATGAGTTTTTCTTGAATGCCGCAATGGATAAAAGCAGAACAGTTAAAATCAATAAAGAAGAAATAAGCTTTTTCATTCCAATTCGTTTTAAGGGTAAAACCTAAACTATTTCCCGACAGATCGCTCCTAATTTCACCAGTCAATATTTCTTTAGTCCTTTTATTTTGAGCTTAGTCTCTGCCATTGATAATTCTTCAATCTAAGGCGTGCCAAAAATAATATCTGATGCAAAATAAGTAAATCGGTTAGTTTTGTTGTATGAAGGATGCTTTAAAATTAAATATAGCCCTTTTTCTTTTTACTATCATTTTTGCTGTAGGCTGCAAATGGGAAGATAAAAACAAGGTCGGATCAACAGATATATTGAACAAGCCTCCTTATGCTGCCTTAACGGATAGCATTAAACGCTTCCCTAAGGATGCATTTTTATATTTCCGGCGGGCAGAATTGCTGTCCGAGAACAACCTGCATGAGACCGCGAATGCAGATTACAGCAAATCCTGGGGACTGAAACCCGATGAACAAACAGGAATACGCTATGCCTCCAATCTCGCAATTCTTGGCAAAGCAGGCGACCATATCAGGCTGCTTCAAACTTGTATTGAGCAATTTCCGCAGCAACCGGGTTTCAAACGATTGCTGGGGGAAGCTTATGTGCAGGAGGGTAAAATAAAACAGGCAATAGGTTTGTATAATAGAGTGTTAAAAAACGATTCAGCAAATTTTGAAGCATGGTACGAAAAAGGGAGACTGCTTGCTCAAGCAAAAGATACTGCTGGAGCAATCCTTGCATTGCAAAATGCGTATTCCATCCAGCCTGTAGCGACCTATGCGCTGGAACTTGCACATTTATATGCAGAGTCAAGTAATGCAATTGCCCTGCGGATCTGTGATAACGTGCTGCAAAGCGACTCATCACATGAGCTTATCGATCCATTTTTTATAAAAGGGATTTATTACTCCAACACAAAGAAATATGAGCTTGCAAGAATGCAATTCGATTCCTGCATAAGCAGGGACTGGAAATTTACACAAGCATATATTGAAAAAGGCATCGCGTTGTTCAAGCAGAAGAATTATGATGCCGCGCTGAACACCTTCCGCATGGCCGCCACTGTTACAAGCACCGATCCAGACGCCTATTTCTGGATGGGCCGTTGTTATGAAGCCGTGAATAAAAAACACGAGGCTGCGGAGTATTATGAGCGTGCATTTGAGCTTGATAAAAATTTCTCAGAAGCAAAAGAGGCGCTGCAAAGAGTGAGCAGTTGAAGAAGGCTCATAAATAATGATTCAAGTACCTAAATGCAGATCAATAAGGCTTTTTGTGAAAGGTGCACTTAATCGCACGAAAATTCTTGAGTTCAGCGGCAGTGGAATGGAGGGTTTTGCACTGCAGTTAATTAAACAATAGAAAGCGTTTGCCATGCAGCATTTTAAGATATACAATAAACAGGATGTACTTTCCTTGACACAGCTCCGCAGGTTTGAGACCAAGCTTGGGGAGCGATTGCTGGTTGCCCACCACGGGACCGAAATCGAGCAATCAATCAAAGAATCTTCCGCCGAATATGTGCTGCTGGGTATCCCGGAAGACCTTGGCATCAAGGCGAACGGACATACAGGTGGTGCAGACAGTGCATGGATCCCATTTTTGCAAACTTTTCTAAATCTGCAGAGCAATGATTTTTTGGGTGGAGAAGAGATTTTGCTGCTCGGCCATTTTGATTTTGGCGACCTGCAATACCTCATAGAAACTAACGCACATAGCAAAGAAGAAAAAATAGAAGCTTACCGCCATGCCGTTACCACGATTGATACAGAGGTTGAGCAGTTGATCAAATTAATTGCTTCGCATCAAAAAATACCTATTGTAATTGGCGGGGGCCACAACAATGCATACCCACTCATCAAGGGGGCCGCGAAAGGCCTGCACAAAGCCGGGTTGATTCCCCTTGCCCAGATCAATGCAGTGAATCTGGATGCCCACACTGATTATAGACCCATAGAAGGAAGGCACAGTGGCAACGGGTTTCGTTATGCCGATGAAGACGGTTACCTGCAGAAATACTGCGTGATAGGCGTACATGAAAACTACATACAACAGAATGTGTGGCTCGATATTGTGAATAACCCTTTTATTGATTTCATTACCTACGAAGACATTTTCATACTTGAAAAAAAGAATTTCATCCAGTCTGTAGCCCACGCAACTGGCTTTACGGAAGATAACTATATTGGTCTTGAACTGGATCTGGATTGCATTGAGAATACTTTATCAAGCGCCATCACACCTTCTGGCCT
>DATMMJ010000585.1:0-7180 GCA_035569795.1 Puia sp.
TAACCGAAGCCCAGGAACCATCATGGATCAGCTAATAAACTATACTTTACATCTCGCGGACAACTCATTAGTCCTCGGTCATCGAAACAGTGAGTGGACAGGCTACGGCCCTGTACTCGAGCAGGACATCGCCATCTCAAACATTGCACTGGATCTGATTGGACAGTCGAGAAATTTTTATCAGTACGCAGCTAGACTAATTAACCAATCAACAAATCAATCTGTAACAGAAGACACGCTCGCCTATTTAAGAGATGCCAACCAGTTCAAAAACTGCCTCCTGTCGGAGCAACCAAATGGTGACTGGGCAAAAACCATATTACGCCTGTTTTTTTTCAGTGCGTATCAATATTTCTTGTACCGGCAATTACAAAACTCCACAGACGGAACGCTTGGTGCCATTGCAGAAAAATCTTTGAAGGAAGTTACCTATCATTTACGCTGGAGCAGCGAATGGGTAATCCGCCTCGGTGATGGCACGGAAGAGAGCCACAGACGAATACTGGCAGCGATTGATGCATTATGGATGTACACGGATGAAATATTTGAAGCTGCCGACTATGAGCTGGCAGCTGCGAACAAAGGATATGGTGTTGACGTTTCTTCATTAAAAGATGATTGGCAGAAAAAAGTGAGCAATATATTTGAACAAGCAACACTTCCCTTTCCCCCCGCAAACAAGCCGGGAGTTCGATGGTTTGGCAAAGAAGGGAAACATTCTGAGCACCTGGGGTATATATTAGCAGAAATGCAATTTCTGCAAAGAGCCTATCCAGATAGTCAATGGTAAATCATCTTAACAAAAAACTATGGTTTTGTCAGCAAAGATCCAAAAGGGTTTTTCTCTTTTGGTTATCGCATTTGTTTTTCTTTTTCCCCATTACTCTTATCTGCCCTTGTTCTTGTATGTTCCCATCGTATTGCTTGTCGTCTGGCTTTTTCTAAAGTATGTTTCAAAAGAAAGTTTCAAAAATATTTTTTTCAGTTTCAAAAACTTTGAAACAAAATCAATTTGGGTAGGCGCGTTGTCAGCGGTAATATTATTTGGTGCCTTGGATCTTTTATTTTTGCCCTTATTAAAAATGGTATTTCCCCGAGAGATCATTGATGTTAAGGATTTTGATTTCATAAAACATAATCCCATTAATTTCATTTTCGTTTTGCTGATGGCCCTGGTAGTTGGTGGTTTTTATGAAGAGTTGGTCTTCCACGGCTTTATCTTCACGCGTTTTGAAAAGCTGTTCTCTTCTACTCATTACTTAACACTCAGTTTTATTTTGACGAATATCCTTTTCGGAGCTTATCATTACCAGCAGGGAATTTTAGGCGTTATTACTGCTTTGATCGCCGGATGCGCCTATCATGGGCTGATGTTAAAGTATGACAGAAATTTGTGGTATGGGTTATTCTTTCATGCTTTTTTTGATTTCCTTGGCTTAACTTTCATTTTTCTTGGACACCGTTGAACAAAAAATATTATCCATTTTAGCAACCGTGAACGATCCGGAAGTTCCTGCTGTTTCTGTGACAGATTTGGGCATCATTAGAAATGTAAAAATTGAAAATGAAGATGAAATTGAGGTTGTGATCACTCCAACCTACAGCGGTTGCCCGGCAATGGATGTTATACGCATACATATAAGAATGGCCTTGCTGCAACATGGGTATGATAAAATAAAAATCACGACTGTACTTTCACCCGCATGGACAACCGATTGGATGAGCGAGCATGGAAAAGAAAAACTAAAAGCATTTGGCATCGCGCCACCCACAGCAAAGCAACAGGTCTGCCACACTGAATTATTTCACGAAGGGGAAGCAATCCAGTGCCCGCGATGCAATTCATACAACACAAGACTAGTAAGCCAATTCGGCTCGACAGCATGCAAAGCATTATACTCCTGCGAGCAGTGCAAGGAGCCGTTCGACTATTTTAAATGTCACTAACCCTTCCCCTGACAGAATAAGTATATTCGTTCATTAAATCTGACTCATGTCACCCATTCTTTTTGAGATAAAAAACAGGATCGCTTACCTCACTTTAAACCGCCCTGAAAAATTCAATTCCTTCAACCGGGAAATGGCATTATTGTTACAAAAAATCTTAGATAATTGCGCTAGTGATAAAACCATCAGGTGCGTTTATCTTTCGGGAAATGGTAAAGCTTTTTGTGCTGGTCAGGACTTAACAGAATTGACGCTGGAAAATGCCCCGGGTTTTGATAAAATACTTTCTGAACATTACAACCCGATCATAACCGGGATAAGAAATATGGAAAAGCCGGTCGTTTGCGCAGTGAATGGGGTGGCTGCAGGCGCCGGGGCAAATATTGCTTTGTGCTGTGATGTAGTTATAGCGAGCAGTTCTGCATTTTTTATACAAGCCTTTTCAAAAATTGGTTTAATTCCTGACAGCGGAGGCACCTATTTTTTGCCAAGACTGATCGGCTTTCAAAAGGCGTCTGCATTTATGCTACTGGGCGATAAAGTAAGCGCTGCAGAGGCAGAAAGAATAGGGATGGTTTACAAAATATTCCCCGATGAAAATTTTGTGGAAGAGTCTTTGAAGATTGCAACCGTTTTGGCACAAATGCCAACAAAAGGCTTGGCTCTTACCAAGCAAGCGCTCAACACTACTTTCAATTATTCCCTGGAGCAACAATTGCAAACAGAAGATAGATTGCAATATGCGGCCTCGCATACTCGTGATTACAAAGAAGGAGTGAAAGCTTTTTTGGAAAAGCGAAGCCCGGGGTTTTCAGGAGAGTAGTCCCAAGCCATCGTAAATGAATGTTTTAGTTTTTCTACTCGTGCAATGCTCCTAATCCCTCTATACAATCGGTATAAAATATCAACCATGGATACAAAAGACCAACTAGCCCTAAAATCAGTTGATAAAATGATGCGGCTTGATCTATTCAGCCAGTGGATGGGGGTAGAAATTATTGAAACAAAATTTCATTATAGTAAAATAAAAATGTTGCTGCGACCCGAAATGATGAACGGCTTTGGTATAGCACATGGTGGCATCACTTTCGCTTTGGCCGACAGCGCTTTTGCTTTTGCGTGTAACAGCGAAGGGAAAATTACTGTCGCCTTAGATGTTTCTATCTCATTTCCAAAAGCTGGCAAAGTTGGAGATGTGCTAACCGCCGAAGCAAAAAATATTAACAGCACTAACAAAACAGGGCTGTACCTTATCGAAGTAAAAAATCAAAATGACCAATTGGTTGCGCTGTTTAAAGGAACTTGTTACAAAACCGAGAAACTTTTATTTTAATTGCACCGCAAAGTCGCAGAGAGAAAGAGCCCGCGCGAGATTAGAAGATTACAATGCGAATAAATAAAGTGCTGTGGTCTGGTCTTGCGTAGTCTCTGTTTTGCGTGAAACAGTATCTTTACGCTTCAATTGGCTACATGGAGAAATCGAATTTTGTTGATCAGATAAGAGTCTATTGCAAAAGCGGACATGGCGGTGCTGGAATCAAACATTTTATGCGCACCAAATACAATGCGCTTGCAGGCCCAGATGGTGGCGATGGAGGCCGGGGTGGCCATATTATTCTCCGTGGAAATAAGAATTTATGGACGCTACTACATTTACGCTATTACAAAAATGTGCATGCAGAAAACGGTGAAAGCGGCAGCGGCAGCAATTGCACAGGCCGTTTCGGCAAGGATGTTATTATTGAAGTGCCGCTCGGAACTATTGCACGTGATGAGCCAAGCAATAAAATGGAAGCAGAGATCTTAGAAGATGGCCAGGAAATAATCTGGATAAAAGGGGGCCGTGGCGGGTTGGGAAATGCCCAGTTTGCAACGCCAACTAACCAGGCTCCTGAGCATGCGCAACCCGGTGAACCGGGTGAGCAAGGATGGAAAGTGCTTGAGTTGAAAGTGCTCGCAGATGTAGGCCTTGTAGGCTTTCCCAATGCAGGTAAGTCCACTTTGCTTTCAGTTATCACCGCTGCAACGCCAAAAATTGCAGACTACGCTTTCACCACATTGACGCCGCAACTTGGAATGGTGGAATACCGGGATGGAAAAAGCTTTTGCATTGCAGATTTGCCCGGTATCATCGAGGGCGCAGCGGAAGGCAAAGGATTAGGCCACCGGTTTTTGCGGCATATAGAGCGCAATCCGGTGTTGCTATTCTTAATTCCTGCCGACAGCAAGAACCACGGGGAAGAATTTGATATTCTAAAAAATGAACTGGAGAAATACAATCCGGAATTATTGCACAAACAATTCATCATTGCTATCAGTAAAAGCGATATGCTCGATGAGGAACTCAAAGAAGCGATTGCAAAAGAGCTTCCTTTAAACATTCCGCACTTATTTATTTCATCAATAAAACAGCAAGGCCTCATTGAGCTCAAAGATTTGCTCTGGAAAACATTGAATCAAAGCACTGCTTCCTAAATTTTAACCTTGTCCATCGTTTTCATTTTACATTAATCATGTAGGTTTGTCATTCAAAAACACTTGCCATATGAAGAAGATTTTAATAGTTTTTCTATTTTTAGTTTTCGTGTTCCGCAGTTTTGCAGATGAGGGCATGTGGCTTCCCATGCTACTTGGCGAACAAGTATACGCCAACATGGTGAAAAGGGGCCTGAAGCTTACCAAGGAACAATTGTACAGTATCAACAAAGCCTCTATTAAAGATGCAGTGATTATTTTCGGTGGGGGCTGCACAGCAGAGATAGTAAGTAGTGAAGGATTGATATTTACAAATCATCATTGCGGTTATGAGGCAATCGTTTCGGCAAGCTCTATCGAGCACAATTACTTGCGCGATGGATTTTATGCAAAAAGCAAGCAGGAGGAAATCCCTGCCCAAAATTTATACGCAGATTTTTTGATTAAGATTGAAGATGTCACCAAAGAAATAGAGGATTCTGTAAAGGGATTGAGCGATTTGGACAGAACGACCAGGGTGCAATCCGTGATTTCGGCTATCAATAAGCGTTATTCTGATGACTCGAAAAGCATGATCGCTCGGGTAAGCTCGTTATTCAAAGGCAATCAGTTTTTGGTTTTTGTTTACCAGCGGTACAGTGACATACGCCTGGTTGGCGCCCCGCCTGAAAGCGTTGGAAAGTTTGGGGGAGATACGGATAACTGGGAATGGCCCAGGCATACAGGCGATTTCTCCATTTTCCGTGTGTATACGAGCAAAGATGGAAAGCCATCTGGTTATTCCACTGAAGATGTGCCATTAAAGCCAAAATATTTTTTGCCTGTTTCTATCAAGGGCCTGAAGGATGGAGACTTTGCGATGATCTACGGTTATCCCGGGAGTACCAACCGGTATGAAACTTCCTATGGGGTAAAGCAAAAAATTGATATAGACAATCCCTCCCTGGTAAACCTTCGTGACATTAGGCTCAAGTACATGTTCATTGAGATGAAAAAAGATCCTGCCGTGAAATTACAGCTTGCTTCAAGTTATGCAGGCATTGCCAACTATTGGAAATTCTATGACGGCGAGACCAAGCAGCTGTTGAAATACCATATTTATGAACACAAACAAGCCGAGGAGGAAGATTTTCAGAAATGGGCGAAGGGCAAACCAGAATTTGAACATATTTTCAGCGATTGGGCAAAAACCTATGAGCTTTGGCGGCCTTATTCAAAGCTTCGGGTGTACATTAATGAGGGTATTTTCGGTTCGCCGTTGATTGCTTTTGCGGCGTCGCTGCAGCAGCTTGAAAATGCCATGGTAAAACAAAATGGGGGCGACATCAAGAAAATACTAGAAGCCGCAAACGCTTCAAGAAAAAAATTTCTTGGGGATGAAAATAAAATTTCTGATGAACAAATTGTTGCTGCAATAACCTCGAAGTATTATACTGATATTGACAAGAACCAGCATCCCATTGGATTTTATGAAAGCTTAAAAGGAAGTTTTGGCGATTTAAAAGATGAAAATACTTATAAGAAATACGCAGCATCCCTATTTGCCACCACGATGATTTTTGATGATGCAAAATGGAATGCATTCAATGCAAACCCCGATGCAACAGTCTTGCAAAACGACCCTGTCTATGCACATGCAAATGCCTTTTTGAAGAACTGGCAGGGGAAATATTTTTCTTTTTATCAGCAATTTGCTGCAAAAAATAATGATCTGGCGAGATTATACCTCAAAGGCATCATGCAAATGGACCCAAAAAAGATACGCTATCCCGATGCCACTTTTACCATGAGGGTTTCTTATGGCAATGTCAAATCATACATTCCACGTGACGGGGTGCATTATGATTATGTGTGTACTATGAAAGGGGTATTGGAGAAATATGTTCCGGGAGATTACGAGTTCGACCTGCCTGAAAAATTAGTAGAGCAGGCAAACAAAAAAGATTTTGGTCAATACATAGATAAGCAAAGAAACGATCTGGTAGTGACTTTCATCACCACTAATGATATAACTGGTGGCAATTCAGGCTCGCCGGTCATCAATGCAGATGGACAATTAATTGGTCTGGCATTCGATGGCAACTACGAAGCACTGAGCCACAAGATTGCTTTTGATGCCGTTTTTAATCGCACCATTTGCGTTGACATCCGCTACGTGCTTTGGTGCATTGATAAATTGGGCGGTGCTTCAAATATTATTAATGAATTGAAACTGATAAAGCAGACGGAACGGTGAAATAAGGAATGTTTTCAATACACGTTTTCGAGTTTCAATGACAAAAGCCCAGCATATATGATATGCAGGGCTTTTGAAGCATAGTGAGTTCAAGAATTAATCCGCAGTTTTCTTATCGCTTATACCAAGAGCATTTGCAATAACGCTGTAATTAGCAGCACTCAACTGGGTTTTGCTGTATCCTTTTAAAATGCTGTTGGTAGTCAGTACTGCGCCGGGGATGATTACGTATCGCACGTTATATCCATTTATGTCCACTCCGAAACTTGTTATGTTGACGTTTCCGATGGAATAGTTGACATCTATAAATGAAGCATAATCTGCAACATCCACAATTGACCCATCTGCATTTTCAAAATAAGTCAAGACCAACCCACTATCAAGTATTACGCGTGTTATTTTCGACGCAGTAATTGACTCTTGGAAAATGCTATCATTAGCCAAGTTTGAACTAAGGGCGGAATCATAACCTACGAATGTCATATTTAAACTTATCCACGCAGAATGGTACACACTATCTGG
>DATMMJ010000586.1:0-4966 GCA_035569795.1 Puia sp.
TGGAGCGGGAATGACGACAACCCTATATTCCGCGAACACTCCATTTGTTATGGACGGCAGTAGCAATGACAGGCAATTTACAGAAAATGACCAGTATGGCACTTATCAAAACATCCCTGCGCCTGGGGGAGCCAATGTTGGCCCATTCTATAATTACATCGGATTTCCTGGCGATGGCGCATCCTGGGGGCCTAAAATGCAAGGACAGCCGTTGGTTTGGTGGGATGGGACTGCACGCCCTTATACTGCTAACCCTAATATTTTTAAGAGCTTTTATAAAACAGGGCATACCACTACAAACAATGTTTCTTTTTCCGGTGGAGGCGACGTAGGGACATTGCGCGTATCCTACACACGGACGTCAAACGACGCCATCACATATAACAGCAACTTTACTCAAAACGTATTTAATATTGGCTCATCCCTCAATGTAAGCAAAAAAGTAAAAGCAGAAGTAGGTGTAAGTTATACGAATATAAACAGGCTGAATGCGCCCGACCTGTACGGCGAGAACAATGCGCCGGTAGCCAGTAAAGGCCTCTCTTCATCCGGCGTTGGATATATAACCACCTACCATTTGCCTTCTGATTATAAACCATTGGAAAGGGGGCTCACATTTAGTCCAGATGGCTCTTTGAATACATTGGTAACAAACAATCCTCCCTACCCCTCTTCGAGCGTTGAAAATTATTGGTGGAACACTTTTAACAACAACACGGTATTTACTCACAATCAATTATTGGGCTCTGTAAAATTAACGGCTGATATATTGCCGTGGCTCAATGCGACCGGGCATGTAGGGGAAGACTATTTTACGAACCAGTTTGAGACAAAAGATAGACCAATTGATGCAGCCGGCTTGTTAGGGGGATATTCAAATGACTTAGCCAATGTCTCTACCCAGAATATTGACGGGTTGCTCACCGCCCACAAAGAAGATCTGGCGAAAGACTTTGATGCAAGCTTCAGTGTGGGAGCAAGTTACTATCATAACAAATTAAACGACCTGGCACAAAAAAACCCTGGCCCTTTTAATTATCCTTACACATACAACCTGACTAATTATGCGGGTATAGCAAACAATTATCCGAAGGCAACCGAGAACAGATCCGAAAGCGAGATTAATTCAGCATATGGCATCTTGAACTTGGCATATAAAAAATTCCTTTTTCTGGAAGTGAGCGGCAGGAATGACTGGTCGTCCACATTGCCATCATCCAAATGGTCTTTCTTCTATCCTTCTGCCAGTTTGAGTTTTGTGTTCACGGATGCGTTTAATTTAGATGCGATAAAGAACTGGCTTAGCTATGGCAAATTGCGCTTAGCGGAAGCCGCAAGCGCAAACGGTTATGTGCCGTATGGAACAATATTTACTTATAGCCCGGTTACCCAGAATGGTTTTACTACCGGGCTATCGGTGCCTTCCACTTTGCCATCTCTTTCGATCCAACCCCAGCAGGCGAGATCATTTGAGATAGGCACTGATCTTGGATTTTTTAAGAATAAAATAAACCTAAATTTTACTTACTATAATATTTATTCATACAATCAGATTTTGCCTGTAAGCATTGCGACCTCTTCCGGGGCAGATGCCTTGACCATCAACACGGGCGCATTAAGGAATAGTGGAATTGAATTTATCATCAATGCAAACATTTTCAAAACAAAGGATTTTTCATGGGACATCTCTGTTAACGGGGCGCATAATAACAACAAAGTGGTATCTATTGCTCCCAATGTCAACCAATTGCCCCTTGGGAGCTGGTTTGGTGGAAGTGGCGGCTCTGGTGGGGACGGCGTAAATATGAATGCGCGTGTTGGCGATGATTATGGTTCTATATATGGCTACGATTACAAATATGTCAATGGCCAAAGAGTAGTGAATCTGCTCTACGGAGATGGATTTAATAGCGGGAATGGGCCAGTGATTGGTGCGCAATATGCAACCGATACGCTGGGGTTTGTAAAAATTGGCAATGCGACGCCAAAACTCACAGGAGGCATTGCAAACTCTTTTTCTTACAAGAATTTCAGTTTATATATCATGACGGATTTTAGTATCGGTGGCCAGATATGGTCAGGAGATTATGCTTCCATTATGGGTCAGGGAGAAGCTCCGGAGACAGTGAGGGAAAGAGACGGGCATGGTTTGCCCTACACATTCCCGGATGGCAGCACAGCAAATGTTGGTGTTATATTGCCGGGAGTAACTGTAGACGCAGGTGGCCATGTAACAAAAAATACCGCTGTTGTCAATTCATGGTGGAAGTATGCAGGCAACTATCAGTCCTGGGACAACCTGCCTATCGTGAGAAGCAATAGCATATTTACCAACAGTTGGGGCAAATTGCGCGAATTGAATTTAACATATCGCCTCCCTAATGCGGTAGTAAGCTCCACCAAAATATTCCAGAGTTTGTCACTTTCGCTGATTGGGCGAGATTTATTTTATTTATTTACAAAATTGCCTGACAGGCTCAATCCGGAAGGACTCAGCGGCACGACCAACGTTCAGGGAATACAGTTCGCGGAATTGCCCGGTGTTCGCTCATTTGGCTTTTCCATAAAAGCTGGTTTTTAAGATAAATACAATTCATTACCCAATAAATAATTTTTATGATTAATTATATAAAAAAGCATTTATCAAAAACAGTAACAGCATTCATGTTTGCGGTTGTAATGGTATCGTGCACAAAAAATTTTGAAGCAATTAATACGCCATGGTCAGGGCCGGCTTCTGCAACCGTTCCGCAATTGTATGTGGCATTTGTTTCTAATCTTACACAGGGCGGTGATCAGGTAACTTATAATAGCTGGACATATCCCATCACCCAACAAGGGGTGGTGTATACCAAACCGGATTATCCCTATGGAGGCGATGGAAACACTGATTGGAGCAACTTTTATCATAACCTTTCCAACTATAATGCGATGATGTCTGTGATTGCGGCCAAACCAGATACCACAATTTATACAAATATTAAAGCGATGATGAAAGTGCTGAAAGCATACCAGGCGATCAAACTTTCGAACTTTTATGGCGATATGCCTTATTCACAAGCAGGCAAAAGCATTGATTACAGCCCATCTAATAGTGGTGTGCTTACGGTACGTTACGATAAACAACAAAGTATCTATCTCGCCTGCCTGGCAGACCTTGATTGGGCCATTGATCATTTTAATGCAAGCGATCCAAAACAAATCTCGCTGGGATCGGGCGATTTGGTACTACTGAATAGTATATCCCAATGGATAGAGTTTGCAAATTCTCTCAGGTTGCGCATTGCCGTTACGATGTTTGATAAAGATCAGTCAGATGCAACCGCCCAGATAACGGATGCGCTCAGCAAGCCATTACTGGATGTTGATGGCACCAATGTGGGGTTATATCCCGGAACCAATATTTCAAATATGGATCTGGGCGCAAGGCAATATTCATTCGGCACCGAATGCCGCCTGCGCATGGGAACTACCATGTGGGAGTGGATGAGCAGCACGAACGCAACGGATGGCAGCGGCATATTTGACCCACGTTGCAACATATTTTTTGAGCCAAACAACGATACCTTGTGGAATCCATTCCCGCAAAACCCCACTATTTCGACACCCGCTGAAGGAGGTGACCCTTATAATATCAGCAACAGAAGCCAAAATTGGGGCGATAAAAATGGGAATAACGGCACCATTAATTTATATGCCGACTTTAATTATTACTGGTCAGTGGACGTTAACATCCCTGAGCTGTTCATGACAAGTGCCGAAGTACATTTTATAAAGGCAGAGATTTATGCCCGCGGACTGGGAGTTTCTGCAAATTCGGCAACTGCGCAAACCGAATACAATGCTGGAGTTACTGCTTCTGTCAATTTCTGGGTCAATCAGGCAATCAATTCTCAGGTATGGGCCGTGAATAAGCCAACCGGTTTGCCAAACCTTACAACCTTTTTAGCTAACCCAGTTGTTGCTTTTGATGTAGCCAACCCGACAGGGCATGGTTTGCAACAGATTTATGCACAGGAATGGATTGATATGTTCCGCCAGCCATGGGAAGCGTGGACACTGATGAAGAGAACAGGGGGGCAGACACCGATAGATCCCAATAACTCAAGTTACTATACCCAGGCATACGGTAATTATAACCGTTATCAATATCCGGCAAGCGAACAAACTTATAATAGCGCAAACTATCTTGCTGAGCTCGCACCAACCGGAGGGAAGGACCTTGTAAGCACCAAAATCTGGATAGCAAAATAGTTTTATTAAGCATGCGTTGGTTTAAGCAAAATCATCTAATAGATATGATTTTTTCCCAACAAATTTTAAAACAGCTTTTGTTTGTTGAACAGGAAAAGGATTATCCCAAACTTTCTTGTCAAGTAATTTTTTTTACTAGAAAACAGTATTACTAAAATCAAAAAAATTATACAACTTCTTAATTTTAAAAAAAATTACACTCGTATTTCGTCTGTACAAATATGAATTATCTTTTATAAAATTGTGATATTTGTAAGTATGATAGCCTTAGGTAGTTATGCAACATATAAAATCTGAATTTGAAAAATAAATTTTTACGGAAAATCATAAAATAATTATTCACAAATCATCATACTTATAAAATGGATCAATATGAGCGTTATGGCCCATCTCAAAAACAGGTTTGATGAGCCCATCCTTCAACCCATACACCCATCCGTGAAGCTGGGGCCTCTGCTCGTTTTTCCATGCGCGCTGGATGATGGAAGTCTTTGCTAGATGGAGGACCTGTTCCCGTACATTGAGTTCCGTTAAACGGTCCTCACGTTTTTGCTCATCAGTAATTGTTTCCAGTTCTTCCCGGTGCAGCCTATATACATCTTTGATATTGCGCAGCCACATATTGAGGACCTGTTTAAAATCACGGTTTGTCATGGCAGCTTTAATGCCGCCGCATCCGTAGTGACCGCAAACGATTACATGCTTTACTTTT
>DATMMJ010000587.1:0-4374 GCA_035569795.1 Puia sp.
TGCTTGAGTTTAAAACGTTGCTGGTAGATGCTGATCCACAGGCCAATAGCACCACTGGCATCGGCTTTGACCTGCACAATGTGATGCACAGCTTGTATGACTGCATGGTTGGTTCCACACTTGCAAAAGACGTGATCTTGAAATCCGAAATCCCGAATCTTGACCTGCTTCCATCGCATATTGACCTTGTAGGCGCTGAGATTGAAATGATCAATTACCCAAATCGGGAGAATGTTCTGAAAAATATATTGGAACCGATAAAAAATGAATACGATTTTATTATCATTGATTGCTCCCCCTCGCTGGGACTCATTACTGTAAACGCATTGGTGGCCGCGGATTCTGTGATTGTGCCGGTGCAGACAGAATTTTTTGCTCTCGAAGGGCTCGGGAAATTACTGAACACCATAAAGATAGTCCAGAACAGACTGAATCCACAACTTGCAATTGAAGGCATATTGATGACCATGTACGACGGTCGATTGCGCTTATGTAACCAGGTGGTGAGCGAGGTGCGAAAGCATTTTGATGAAATGGTTTTTAATACTATCATCCACCGGAATACAAAAATAAGCGAAGCACCAAGCGTTGGCAAGCCAGTCATTTTATACGATGCGTACAGTAAAGGTGCAATCAATTACCTAAACCTTGCCAAAGAAGTACTGCAGAAAAACAATATGACAAAAATAAAACAGGAAGAGCGTATTTTGGAATAACCAGCCTTGAGGATTTTTCAGTTATGAAACGATGAACCATCAACTAAAATGACAAATCCAAAACAAAATAAAGAAGCACTTGGAAAAGGGATAAGGTCTTTGCTGCAGAATATTAATGCAGATCTGGAAACAACATCAGGTATTTTGAAAAACTCTGCAGTTGAATCGATCGCAAATATTTTGCGTATCCCGTTACACCAGATTGAAACCAATCCCAAACAGCCGCGGCGGGACTTTGATGAGCAGGCACTCCAGGAGCTTGCCGGTTCCATAAAGATGCATGATATTATCCAGCCCATAACTGTAGCAAAATTATTAACGGGCAAGTACAGGCTCATTTCCGGTGAGCGGCGTCTGCGTGCAGCTAAAATGGCTGGGCTTAAAGATATTCCAGCTTACATTCGTTCTGCCAACGACCAGGAATTGCTTGAGTTCGCCCTGCTTGAAAATCTACAGCGCGAAGACCTGAATGCTATGGAAATTGCGTTGAGCTACAAACGGATGATGGAGGAATTAAGCTATACACAGGAACAAGTTGCTGAACGAATGGGTAAAGAAAGAAGCACAGTGGCCAATTACATTCGCTTGCTAAAATTGCCCCCCGATATTCAGGTTGCAGTGCGCAGTAGCGACCTTTCCATGGGGCATGCGCGTGCACTGATCAATGTGGACACCGTTGACAAACAACTCTATATTTTTAACGAGATAAAAAAGAAGGGCCTGTCCGTAAGGCAAACCGAAGAGCTGGTCCGAAAGTTATACAAGGGGCAAAGCACTGTTAAAGATTCCGTAAAACATTTGCTGCCTGCGGCCTTCAAAAAAATTGAAGATAATTTAGCATCGCATTTCAGCACCCGCGTTAAGCTTAATCATGGCAAAAAAAACAACGGCAGCATTTTGATTGAGTATTTTTCGATAAATGATTTGAATAAAATACTTGATTTGTTGGGTGTTTCTGCCAATTAAGAATTACTCGATGATGATGGCCAAATTTCTATTTGCTTTTTTTTTCATTGCTGCCTTGCACTCTGCAGTTTTTTCCCAAAAAAAGGATACGGCGTTAATTTCAACAGATTCAATTAAATACAGACCTGCAAAAATTGATTCCACAGCAAAAAAAGATACCCTCGCTAAAAAAAAGCACGACCCAACCAAAGCAACGCTTTACTCTGTAATATTCCCCGGCCTTGGTCAGATATACAATAAAAAATATTGGAAACTCCCGCTGGTATATGCTGCGGTGGGCATTCCTGCTTACTCATTTTTCTACAACCGGTCATGGTATACCAAATACCGTTATGGGCTTTCGGTTTTTGTGAATGGGCAATACGGCAATGCTGTTGCAGTCAGTAAGATTGATCCGCAAATAAGGGCCTACATTAATAGTGAGCTTCAATTCGGGCTGGATTCGGCAACTGTTGTTTCCGGAATTATACAGGCACGGGATCAAGCCCGCAAGTACGAAGATTATTCAGTTTTGTACTTTCTGCTCTTTTATGCCCTTCAAATAGTAGATGCGACGGTAGACGCGCATTTAAGGGATTTCAATGTGAATAGTGACCTGAGCTTTCGCATCCTGCCACGCGCTGCGGCAGGCCCTGGCGCATGGGGATTGAGTTTGGTTTTTGATATGCACAAATCAAGACCGCGGCCGCCGTTTGATATAAGACAATAAGCAGTCTGGAACCAGTTATCCAGAGTCGGGATTAGCAGTCTTGACGACAAATCAGGAACTACAAGTTTTCTATTACTAATTTCTTAATTTGCCGCAAATTTTCTCCAGCATGAACATCGCATTAGTCGGCTATGGCAAAATGGGTAAGGCCATTGAGGAAATCGCTTTGCAGAGAGGCCACCATATTATTTTAAAAATAGACATTGATAATATAGGCGATTTCAATCACACAAATCTTTCCAAAGCCGATGCTGCCATTGAGTTCAGCGGCCCTGAGAGTGCATTCCCCAATGTGATGAAATGCCTGCAATTCAAAACGCCAGTTGTCTGCGGCTCTACAGGATGGCTCGATAGAATGGAAGAGGTAAAAAAGTATTGCAGCAGTAATGGAGGTGCATTTTTGTATTCAAGCAATTACAGTATAGGAGTGAACATTTTTTTTGAGCTGAACAAGCAATTGGCCCTACTCATGGCTTCGCATAATGAGTATGATATACAGGTAACCGAAATACACCACACCCAAAAAAAAGATGCCCCCAGCGGGACAGCTATTACGCTGGCGGAACAGGTATTGGAAAAAATCAATCGTAAAAAAAATTGGGTGAACCACATCACGGATAAAAGGGAAGAACTTGAGATAATCAGCGAGCGAATTGATCCCTCACCCGGCACCCATCTTGTGAAATACAGCTCGCCGATTGATGAGATTGAGATCATCCATAGAGCCCACAACCGTATGGGATTTGCCACAGGTGCGGTTTTGGCGGCAGAATTCATCAAAGGCAAAAAAGGTATTTTCAGCATGAAAGATGTTTTAGGATTTTAGCAATTATTATAATCACAGATAAAAATATACATTGCATCTAAACAGATTAAAGAATGCTTTCCAAAAAAACTCAATATGCTTTTCAGGCCTTGATGTACCTGGCTCAAAAAGACAACAACGAACCAGTACTGATAGCTGAGATTTCAAAAAAGAAAAAAATACCACTCAAATTTTTAGAGAACATTTTGCTCGAATTGAGAAAAGCTGGCATTCTAGAAAGCAAGAAAGGCAAAGGCGGTGGTTATTATTTTGCAAAGAACCCAAAAGAGGTCAAGCTGGCGGCCGTTATGCGATTGCTGGATGGGCCCATTGCATTAGTCTCATGCGTTAGTTTATATTTTTACGAAAAATGCAAGAACTGCGATGAAAAAAACTGTGGTCTGCATACCATCATGGAGCAGGTGCGCGATGCGAACCTTAAAATATTGGAGAAAAAAACGATTGCTGATATAGCAAGAGGGTGAAAAAACTGCCAAACTAAGTGCCACTCCGTAAACGTTTGCAACAAAAACGGTCCTTTGTTTTATCAGCAAAATAGCGAAGGAAAGATATAGTGTGTATGTGGGTGCAATAAACATGATGATTGTGGTTCCGATGTTTTTTCAAAGGACTTCGCTTGGCTTTATTTTAAAACATTTTTTTTAAAAATGACAAGGGGAAATGCTATTTCAATTACAGGTCTTTTTTGTTGATAGCCGTATCGCCCACCCTATTGCTAAAAACAAGAAACCCAGCCCCTGAAAATATTTCCCTGCTTATAGGTGGTCATTAATTTATACTAAAAAAATATTATGGAAATTAAAATCAACACGCTCTTTAGCAACCTGAATCAAAGACCGGAAACTACAAACTAAAATGCGCAAGGCATGAAAAAAATACTCTGTATAGGTGAAGCACTGATTGATATGATCTGCACAGATAAGGGCAAATCATTATCGCAAGGGCAGCATTTTTTAAAGAAGCCCGGTGGTGCTCCAACGAATGTTGCTGCGGCAATCGCTTCACTCGGCGGAGTAGTGGAACTTGCGGCAAAAGTAGGTGTCGATCCTTTTGGACAACAACTGATTGAAGTGATGCAGGAATTTGGCGTATCCACGAAATGGATATTGAAGGACCGCAAGACATTCACGACTTTCGCATTTGTGTCGCTGATGGAA
>DATMMJ010000588.1:0-7392 GCA_035569795.1 Puia sp.
CTGAATTCACAATTCAACTTTCCCTTTAAAATTAATCTTTGTATAATCCCTGCGTCGGCGCTGGAGTCTTCAAGCATTAATATTTTTATAAGTTGTTCCATAATTTTCAAGAAAATGGTTGGTTAAGTAAAGGCCAATAAAAGCCCAGGCTTTGATTTGCTTGCGCAAAAACTCCAAAGTGCACAGGTTGCACGATGTAGCTGCTAGTCCAAAAATCATAGCATTGTCCTATACCTGGGCTTTCTTTCAAAGGACTAAGCATAACGGCCGCAAGGCGTTTTGTCTGCGCGTCGGATTTTATTTTTTGAAACGCTGCCATACCCTTCCGATTGGGTTTTTGCATATCGGTCAAAAACGTTTTGGGTAGTTTCTCAAAGGCGCTGGTCTGCAGCTTCTGTTCAACAGCCTATGGCGTTAATAGCCCCGCAAATTTTTTCAAATTCGTAGTATTTGTCAAAAAAGAAATACGCCCCAAGGGATATGCATTCCTTTTCCAAAAAAATATTAATGGAACTAGACAAAATAATAACGAATGTTTTATCATTGGTTTTTCTTATTTCTTTTAATAATTCAAATGATTCATTTCTCAGCGAATCAATATCCAATACCACGGCATCATGATTGTTTTCATTATATAATTTTTTTGCCTCTTGGTAGCTAACCGCCCGGTGAATGGCCGTTATGTTCTCCAGCTCAGATATTATCTCCTCCAATCTTTCAATTATCTGAATGGAACTATCAACTATTAATACCTGCATTTTTATAGTTTGATGGCACAAAGTACTTATGATTTCAAATGATAATAAATAGTAGGAGCGCGCTTGGTTTGGTAGAAATGGGGGTCTATTTTGGGTAGTAGTAATACTACAACCTGGAGGCAAAGTAAAATTGGGAAGGAATTTACAGCTCTATATCAGAAATTATGCGATGGGCAATGGCATATCGGGTTAGTTCAGCATTTGTAGATAAGCCGAGTTTTTCCATGATCCTGCCGCGGTGCGTACTCACGGTTGTTAAGGCCAATGAATATTTTTCTGCTATTTGAGTGACAGTTTTACCTAAGGCGAGTAATTTGAAAATTTCGAGTTCCTTATTGGTTAGCAGCTCATGCGGGTTCTTGTCTACATCAATATATAATAGCAATTTTTCTCCTATCTCCGGAGTTATGTATTTTCTACCTAAAGAAATTCGCCGTATGGCGTCGATTAATTCATACGGGGCAGCATTTTTATTCATGTACCCGGCTGCGCCAGCTTTGAGCACCCTAACTGCATATAATTCCTGAGTATAAATGCTGAGGATCAAAACCGGCAAATTTGGTTTTATCAGTTTAATCTGTTCCAGCGCTTCCAACCCGTTCTTGCCTGGCATATCAAGATCAGAAATTACCAAATCCCAGTCATTGTTTATGACTTCGTTTGTAAGAGATTCACCATCGCCTACTTCTTTGATTTCTACCAATGGATATTCGTCTTTGAGGATCTGGATAAGCCCTAAACGAATAAATTGGTGATCATCGGCCAGAAGTATACGCTTCATTGTGGTTGCAGGTATTTTTTTGATTATGTATCGTACGGGATACTTATGCTAATTGACGTGCCTTTGCCTTGAGCAGAAACTAAATTAAATATTCCTTTAACGGAGGCAACTCTTTCTTTCATCCCCAAGATGCCAAATGATTCACTATGCTGTACAGAAGCAGTATCAAATCCTTGTCCATCATCTTCAATCGTAAATAGTATGCTATTGTCGGAGATAGCTAACGACGTTAAGACTTTATTTGCTTGGGCATAACGCATTATATTGGTAAGCGACTCTTGGTACACTCTGAAAATACAGGTAGCAATTTCTTCGGGTAGTTCAATGGCCTTTTCGATAGTTGTAATTTCAACAGGTATTCCGGTTCTTTCAGTAAACTGCCAGCTCTGCCACTTCAGGGCTTCCATCAAGCTAAGACCATCTAAAATTCCTGTCCGTAATTCGCTCAAAATTTTTCTTACAGATTGATTGCTTCCATCCAACAGCCCTATAATATTTTTTAATTTATTTTTTATTGCACTCGTTTCTTCGGGTGTTTTTTTATCAATCCAGACTACATCCATTTTTATAGCCGTAAGTTGTTGCCCGAGTTCATCATGAATTTCTCTTGCAATAGCTGTTCGCTCTTCTTCACGGATCTTCTGTAGATGTCCGGTCAATCGCCTTATTTCTTCATAGGATTTATTTAGAGTTTCTTCAGCTTTTTTTCTTTCGGTTACGTTGTGCGCCAACGACAATATGGTTATTACATTTCCATGCTCATCTCTTAAAACAGAATTATACCATTCGCAGTAGATGACATTGCCATCTTTGGTGTAATTACGATTAAGGCTCAAGTTCCTGTTCACAACTCCTTTCGTCAATTGCTCGTTAATTGTCTTCACAGCCGGAATATCCTCTTTATAAATAATGGGGAAGTCAACATCAAACACATTTTTTCCGAGGGCTTCTGATGTCTCCCAGCCAAAAATTTCCTCGGCACGTTTCGACCATCGTTTAATACACAGGTCTTTATCAAACTCTATAACTGCAAGTGGTGTATTTTCGAAATGATAAGACAAGCGTTGATGAGCCAAACGCAATTCATCTTCCGCCCGCTTGCTATTCTCAATATCGCTTGCTACTCCGTACCAATTAACGAGCTTTCCTTGCTCATCGTGTAGCGGTGCTGTGCGAACCATAAACCAGCGATATTCGCCATCAGCCCGACGTAAGCGCATTTCATCATCGTAAGCTTTCTCCGAGGTCATGATCATAAGCCATTTTTCCATGACTCTTGGGATGTCTTCGGGATGAATTGGGCCATTCGGGTCTTTAACATACTGTTCCAAAGAAAGGCCTGAATAGTCGAGCCAGCGCTGATTAAGGAAATTAACGATGCCATCAGGTCGTGTGCTCCACGCCATAATAGGAATTGTGTCGATGACCAGGCGAAGGTGTTCTTCACTTCGGCGGACCGCCTCTTCGGCTTCGATGCGTTCGGTGATATCCACGCCGACTCCGCCCACAAGCGCGACGTCACCGGTCTTATCGAGGATCGGGAATTTGCTCCCCGCCATATAGCGGTGTTTCCCTTCAACCTGAAAATGTTCAAGCGTATGGAGCGCCTTTTTAGCGGTGATCACCTGCTGATCGTTTGCTCGATACTCAGCCGCGAGATCAGCCGGCCAAATCTGCTCATCCGTTTTTCCGAGGGAACGATATCGGGGCAACCCTTTGACCATCTCATTGACATACACATAGTGGCCTTGGAGATCCTTCATCCATGCATAACCAGGCAGATTGTCCATGAACGCCGCAAAGCGCTCATCGCTTTGCCGCAATGCATCCTCGACCCGCTTTCGATCCTCGATATCTATACTGTATGCATACCATTTAAGAATGGTTCCCTGCTCGTCGCGCAATGGGACTTCGCGGTGAACCATCCAGCGATACTCTCCATCGGCCCGCCGCACGCGTGCTTCGTGGTCGTACGGCTCTCCTCTTGCGAGGGCCGTGCGCCACCTTTCCACCATCGTGGCAACGTCCTCCGGATGTATGGCAGCCGTCCATTTCCAGCCCGACAGGTCCTCTAGCGAAAGGCCAACGAAATCCAGCCAACGTTGATTGAAAAAATCAAGTTGGCCGTCTGGCAATCCGGTATGAATGAGTGCGGGAACTGTGTCGATTATAAGCCGAATGCGATCTTCGCTTTGGCGTATTGTATCTTCCGCCTGCTTGCGCTCGGTAATATCCCGTGCAATCACAAGGACACTGATTACTGAACTGTTGAGATCAAGTTCAGGAAACACTCGGGCATCGTACCATTTGAGGCCAGTATGCGTTGCCCAGTGAAGTTCATATGCGTCAGAATTACCTGTATCGAAGACAGACGCAATCTGTTGGCGGACCACTGCTAGTACCTCGTCTTTAACATCGATCCCTGCGTCCCGGATAACAGTATTGATTGACATACCAACCAAGGCTTCCTTCGGCAGATCATAAGCTTTGGTCACAGCGGGATTGACATACATCAGGCGGAATTGCCTGTCAAATCTTACGATTTGATCAGGAGCGTTCTCCACTATGGCCCGAAATTCCTGCTCCTTTGCGTACAGCTTCTCTTCGGCTTGCTTGCGTTCAGTGATATCAATACCTGTGCATAAGATACATGGGTTACCTTCATAATTAATTAGTCTGCTATTAAAATAATAAGAACTTTTTCTTCCGTCTTTCATCCGAAGATCAAGTTCATATGTACTCGCTCCCGTTGCATAGATTTGCTGAAAGATATTGTCCAATTTCTTTTTCTTGTCCTCTTCATCATAAAAGTTACTCCGAGTATAAAGAAGCGGTATTTCTTCAGCAGTGTATCCAGATATTACTTCAAAATGTTTATTCCAGCGTATGAACTTACGGTCTTCATCATGCATTAAGAACACCCCCGGTATGCTATCAATGATTTCATTGGATAATTCTTTTTCCTTTATGATCAGGAGTTCTGATTTTTTACGTTCTGCAATTTCTTCATGCAACGATGTATTGGCTTGACTGAGCTTTTCTACGGTCCCCTCGAGAGTATTGCTTGTTTGCCTGAGCGATTGGGTTACTTTTCTTTGGTTTGCGCTTACCCATACTATAAAAAGAGATGGGATCATGAATAAGACAATGCGCGAATATTGGGTTGGTTCTATCGCGAAGGTATGTATCGGAGGCAAAAAGAAGTAATCGAAGGCTATGGCTGAGAGCGCAATCGAAACGAGGCCCGGCCCAACACCACCAAACCAAGTAGAGAATATGACGGCACAAAGAAACACTGATGTATACGGAGTAGCATCAGCTAAATTGATCATCATAAGTATAAGTATTGCTGTAGCGGCAACGACGTTCAGTATAGCAAGTCCATAACTCAGTATTGCCGAAGGCTTGCGCGATTGTTCTTTAACGCGCAGCTTTGATTCAGTGAGTCTTTTTAATTCTGCTTGAGCATGCATTAACCCCGCGCTCTCGATGACCTCCCATTCGCCTTGGCGCCTGGCTATGGTAAATTGGTGTGCGTGCGCAACGTCAAGCACATCGGCCGCTTTGCTTTGGGCCAGCGGATAGGTACATAACAAAGTAATCGGTAGATTAATAATGAAATTATTAATCTCTTTTTCGTAAGCATAGAAATCTTTCCAGTGCTTCTCGGTTAGCCAGAAAGTATCCCCAGCAACACGTATCCCCTCGTAGCCACGGGCCAATGCCCGTTTGAGGTTTGCATGCCACTCATTGATAACTCTTTCTAAATTGAATACATTTTCTTTAAGATACCAATCAGGCTCATTGTGGATTTCAATATTGCCTTCCAAGAGATGTCGATCAAGGTCGGGAATAGCTTGTTTCAGCGCTTGGGTTGCCTCTTGGACATTTATTGGCTCGGAATTAGACACTACCCACATACAAAACTCTTTACTTTCCAATCCAGCTTTGAAATAAGGGACCGTAATGTCCAGCATGTCCTGTTTAGTTTCATAGAAGTTACAGAAATGCGAGCCCCAGGGTACATCTCCCAATACATCAATTCCAGTTTTTCTAAGTTTTGACATTTTTTTGTATTCAAAAATTTCCGGGGAACCCATAATTAAATACACAAATAAACTAAGAGAGTATAAATATTTTCAGAGCCGATCTTTGTCACATCATGTAACTGTGGAGCAATTATTCTATTTTCAGCATTGGTGTATGGTTACATGAAATGGCCTAACATTTTGGGTAGTGCTGCATTTTTTTCCTGTTTGTGCCAATCGGGTTGTTATTATCAGGTATCAATAACAAAATTAGAAAAATTATCCGGTTTTTTGCTCAGCAAGGCGCTTTCAATTTGCCCCTGCAGCTTATCCAAAGCCTACCAGGGAACAACACCCAGGGGCCTCCTTTCCACTGAAAAACAAAATTCTTCGTGGCAGAAAATTAGGTGACAAATAAGCCTCGTCCTTAATAGTCTTAAGGTGGATGAGCCTATTGTTTAGTACCTTTGGCATGGATCAAAACATTGCGATATGCCATATACGGAATCAGACATGATCTTTTCAGGTTATAAAAGGTCTGCCCAAAACGATCGAAATAACCCATATTACGTAACGGGCAACGAATACTCCGAACTAAACAGGGCGGAATTAAATGAGATGCTTTATTTCATCAACCATATAAGCAGGCTATGGAAGTGGGAAGGCAACCCAACATCGTCATATAATAAGATGGAGAGGCTTATAAAAACCCAAATGCCTTCAAATATCAGGACACACAGGTCAATTGAACTTTGGCTTCAGGATAATTGGGAAAAATACTGATGCTGCCGAAAAGTTCAGGAGTGCAAAGAAGGATCTTTAGGAAAGGAAAGATTTCTTTCATTCAGGAAATCTTTGTATTGTATTTTGGGATCAGAGACCCCAGGACGCCCTTTCATGCTAAACTGATTGCATGGGCAGCTCTCGCTTACCTGCTCAGCCCCATAGACCTGATACCAGATTTTATTCCCGTTGCTGGCTATCTGGATGACCTGGTTATCGTGCCGCTTTTGTTGCATGCTGCTTTTGCAGTTTTGCCTTCGGAGGTCAAAGAATCTGGCCGGATAAAGGCGAGAAGACATACCACCAGACTATATATTGCCCTGATCATTGCGCTAATCATTTTACTGGCAATGATGGCATCCATATTCCTTTTGATAAAAAACCTATTGCATTTTTGATCCATCGCCAGCGCTGTATTTTCAGTGATTAACGGCAACGCATATCTGATACATATAGCTGGATCGTAATGGGTTGTTTTTTGTCGGGCCAGCGCATTTCAAGTCATGAAGTAAATATCCCGGGAATGGGAGATGTTCCATACGGACGAACAAGGAAGGAAAACCTTCAGTAAGGCGAACAATAATCTTGGGGCGACTCTCAAGTACTTTCGTAACTACCAAAAAACAAATTGAATGAGGTATTCAAATGTTGATACCTGGTTAGGTTAGGCTGTGAAATACCAATTCTTATTGGCTGCGTTCCATGCCGCGAGGGCATGCTCCAGCAATCGCAGTTCATTTTCCTTTTTCCATCTGCCGCAATAGCAAACATATTTGCAGGCCATCTTTATCGTATTTATAAAAAATGCCTTGCTCAATGAACAAGGGCATTAATTTCTTTGCCTGCACTTGTTTTTCTGCCGGATGTGCGGGAAAGTACGCTTTTATCACCTGATCAATCCGGCCAATTTTATGCAATTTTTTGTCTGGGAATCTAATCATATATTTAAGTCCTATTATTCATTACAAAACAACCAGAGATATCGTCAATATAAGTTTTTATGCATCCCTTGCCCAAATAAATTAGTGGCTCGTTCTTTGCG
>DATMMJ010000589.1:0-2244 GCA_035569795.1 Puia sp.
GATAGACAGCATTGCGATTTATAATATTAAGATTGACAGCACACTGACCAGTGGACAGGAAATTGCGGCCGGCGGCATTTACAGAATGGATATTCACGACTGGAAAGTGATCGGTTACACCATCGATAAAAGCTTGTTGGGAGACGTGGGGATGATTCAAACTGCAGGCTATGGGCAGGTTTATAATATATACCGTCATGGAGGCCGAGGTTATATCTGGAGGCAGTGGAACACAGGGTTGGACCTCGTGGGCGAAAGCTATATTTACAATGTGATTGATCTGGCCACAAATGCGTTTGGCTTCATCGATACGAGAGTTGACTCGACCTTTTTTAAAGGAGGCGCTAAACCACCTTTCACAACTGGTGGCAACATGCATATTGTCAACAACACTATCGGGAATAAAACCGATGAAAACTATGTGACGCCGGTGGTCATTCTAGGAAGTCAATGCGGATATAAAACAGAAGTGAGGAATAACCTTGCATTCAATATCAAAGGGTTCATGATAAATAATAATTCGGGGGCCCATTACGACCGATCCGATTCAAGTACAAACCTTATTTTTAAAGGCTCTCAAATTTTAGATGTGCTCTCAGATACTATTTTGTGCTTGATAAAAAATAAAAAAAGTCCCGTTGTGGACAGAGGCACTTTTATACCTTTCTTAAAGACTGATATCGGAGGCGTCCCCAGGCCGCATGGAGATGCATTTGATATTGGTGCAAGAGAATGTTTATAATCTTTAGAGCTTATCGTGCTAGACACTAATGGGCTTGATAGATTAGATGGATCAAAAAGCTCAAGAGATTTAAAAATATTGCATAAATAATCATGCTTTTTAAGAGCCATTCAGGAATTTGTTTAGCACCCAATGCAATCAATACAAACAATAGCGGTAGAAAATCTAACGAAAACCGCATACAGTTCACCTGATGGAAGCCGTTATTGTGATAAAATAGAAAGCCGCCTAATATCAAAACAATGGTGGTCCAGGCACTCACCAACAAAAGCTTTGGCCATTTAGCTTTCAGGCTCAAGACGACAAATGGGCTGCCTGCAATAATAGAAGTGCCCCAAAGATCCATGTCCTTAATATTCATTAATCCATTACCGGTAAACTCTATATTGAAACCTTTTACAAAAAAACTGTATAAATTAAATGGCAGATATCTGATGCTAAACACACCATATTCATCCACACGCTCTTTCAGAACACCGATATAGTTGATGTAATTGTAGCCAGGATTGAATGCATTTGCAAAACGAAAGTAATTATATAGCAGATAAATGCCAATGAAAATACCAACTGAGCAAAAAAGAGAAATGACGGAAGATAGCTTAATCTGTTCTAACTTTTGTCTATGGAGATACAGCATATAACCCAGTACAAACACAATATAAAAAATCGTGAATTGCCTGCTCAGGAAACTACAGCCAATGTAAATCCCAATCAGCCACCACCTTTTCTTGCCTAACAATTCTGCCAAGACCAGTAATTGAAGCGAGCACGACGTGATATGCGCAAATGCATAAACATGATGCGTGGTGAACAGCGCATACCAGTATCCTGTACCAAAAAAAAATGCTGCCATCAACCAGCTGAAATATTGTTGTTCCAGTTGCAGCCGCAAAAATATTTTATACAACAAATAAAAATTCAGGCAACTCATCAATAAGGCAATAGCAACAGTATTGACATGCATAACGCCAAAAGCTGCGACAAATGGAACTAGAACAAAAGAGGGGAAAGGCGGATAGGGAAGAAACTGCTGACCGTGGTAAGTGATCATGTCCATGTAAGCAGCGCCCGTATTTGGGAGTGCCAGCGTGCCCTTTAATAATGAATCGGCAAATAACAAGTAGGCGTTGTTGCTCCCATCATTATTTTTAAAATTTAATATGGCTGGTATATGTAATATGGTAAATCCAGCAAAATAAATAAACCAGTCTATACGGTTTGGCTGCTCAATTCTCGAAAGCCTTTTTACATATCGAAACATATTTCAGTAAGGATTTACTTAGAATTCGAAAAATAGTTTCAAAAAAGATTATAGAGGTCACAAACATAATTCAAACCTATTGCTTTTTTTGTAAATGCGTAAGTCTCAATAAAATTATGAAGCTTATGTGGGTAAAAATTAAATATCATTTATCTTATCAACATTTTTTGAACCGTATTTTTCCTTAGTAAAAGTCCTATGAATTCCCACAATTTATTAACATTCGGTTGGCATTCAATTT
>DATMMJ010000590.1:0-2130 GCA_035569795.1 Puia sp.
CTCCATAATCATACCATTGCAGTTTTTGCCAAATGGTGATGCGCAGAAAACCTACTATCCCAAGTATTGCCCCAAGCACAAGTCCCGATAGAATTTCCTTCCTCATCACACGCCACCAGTCTTTAAAGCCAATTTCACCCAGAGCCATTGCACGAATAATGATGGAGGAGGCCTGTGACCCTGAATTGCCCCCACTGGAGATGATCAAGGGGATAAATAAGGCAAGCACAACTGCCTGGTTTATCTCATTTGCAAAATGTCCCATGGCTGTTGCAGTCAACATCTCCCCCAAAAATAAAATAATAAGCCAGCCTGCCCTCTTTTTTATAAGGCTCACAAAAGGGATGGTCGTGTATGGTTCGTCCAGCGCCTCAGAACCCCCTATCTTTTGTATCTCGCGGGTATCTTCTTTTTCTGCCAACCGGAGCACGTCATCAAGAGTAACAATTCCCAGCAGCACTCCATTGTCATCAATGACGGGCAAAGCGAAACGGCTATTATTGCGGAAAACGCGGATCACTTCTTTTTGTGCATCATTTACCCGAAGGAATACAAACTGATTATCCATGATCTGCTCTACCAGCGTGCCTGGCTCAACCACTAAAAAATCCTTTATATTGATATCGTCGATCAATACGCCCGCCTCATCAATCACAAATAAAAAATTCAATGTTTCGGTTGCTCGTCCCCGTTGTTTGATTATATCCAGAACCTGTTGCACCGTATCTGTTTTACTGATTGCCACGTAATCAGGTGTCATTAATCTCCCCACAGAGCCTTCGGGAAATCCTAATAACTCGAGGGTTTCTGCAAGCGCTTCGGGATTCAATGTCTTCAATAATTCTTTCACCGCATTGCCAGGCAGTAAGGAAAGAAAAGCAGTCCGGTCATCGGGGCGAAGGTTGTTGAGCAGCTCCGCAGCTTTTTGTTCCGGCAAAGATTTAATGATGATTTCCTGTTTCTTTTTTCGCAGAAACTTGAATGCCCGTGCCGCCTGCGTTGGATCAAGAATCTGGAACAGTTTTACCGCCCATTGGGTGTTTCGGTTGGTGAACTCAACTATATCTTTGGATGAAAGCTTTTTGAGTTTAACAAAATCTGTGATCTTGTTATGCTGCAGCAGGTTCTTGATATCGTTCAGGTTCATGCTGAATGATTAAAAAATTAGAAAATTAAGTTGTGTATTGCAAGTCCTTCGTTTGCAAATGGGGTCTTACTCATGCTTAGTTGACTATAAACGCTCGTACAATGCTCTTAACTTTTCCCTTGTCATTATTTTTTCCCAATCCTTTCCCAATGCATTTTCCCATAAGGGCTTCATAGAGAGCGATACACCGATCATTGCATCAAATTGTGCATCGCTTAGCCCTTTTGTAATTTGTTGAGGGATCTCGATTTTATTTTTCTCAACCATTTTTTTGAATTCGTAAACACCATCGGGATAATATTGTTCCAGCTTGTCAAACACAATGCAATTGCCGATACCGTGCTTTGTGCCCAGCAAATAACTCAAACCATAGCTGACCGCATGAGCAACCCCCACCTGAGAGTAGGCAATGCTCATTCCGCCGGCATAGGAAGCCATCATCAACTGGTCATCGCTTTCGTCATCCCACTGGTTTTTCTCCACAAAGACTTTTTGACAAAGTTGCAGTGCTTTTTGTCCATAAGATTTGCTGAACTCATTCAGGTATGTCCCTTCCAAGCTTTCTATGCAATGGATATAGCAATCCATGCCAGTATAAAAACGCTGGTTTACCGGGGCATTTGCTGTTAATTCAGGATCAAGCAAAATTTGATTGAAGGGTGTGAAATCAGAATTCATCCCCAGCTTTTTGGTCGGACCCGTAAGTACCGTCGTTCTTGAAACTTCTGCACCCGTACCACTGAGCGTGGGGATCCCGGCTTTGTACACCCCGGGATTTTTTACTAAATCCCAACCCTGATAATCTGCAGCAGATCCCTCATTGTTCATCATTAATGAAATTGCCTTGGCCAGATCCATCGCAGAACCGCCGCCAATGCCGATTACGCCGCTTATCGTCCCAAATTCGCTTTTTAAATCCCGGGAGATCTTGTCCACGTAGCTTGTCTTGGGCTCCGTAGTCACGTCAACAAAAACTATTTTAT
>DATMMJ010000591.1:0-3152 GCA_035569795.1 Puia sp.
TTAAATATTGATAATTCTTAGGCTACTATTTCTGCCAAAAGTTTTAAATCTTCAAAAAAATGATTCGAAATTTGACTAAATGGCTTCACATAATATTCTTTAAACCCGCGCTGGACGCGGGTTTTTCTTTTTTACTCTATCTAAAATCATTTAACTCCTCTTTTTGCAGGCCTTGACTTAGATATATATTAATCAGTTTGACTGGCCTCTTGAATTGCCATTTGCCGGAATGGACGGCGTGGTATAACCAAGACAACTGTCAACGCTTACTTGGGGATAATAGGCTATACCAAATCGTCAGGCAAGAAATCAACCAAGTCGATATGATTAAAGAAATTTCAGCCTTTAATCACAGGACGTATAGGAACAATTCCACCCTGCTGTTGATCAATTCTCTTGACTGTTATGTTAATACTCCCTCCTCGCCTAATGATCGGCACGGTTTCAACAATAATGTATCCCTGGATTGAACCGTCGGGTCTGGTTCTTACTTTATCAAAAGAAACGGTGTGGGTCTTCTGGACCCTTATTATAGAATTGTCATTTACTTTTATGCGAACGTCACCATGATATTTAAGTGCGAAAGTTTGTGTTTGAATTGCTGTAGCCGGATTATTGTCAAAATCAAATCCGATAGCATCGATATTATATTCCGGATTGCTTGCCCCATTTACTGACGTATTTTGCGAAATATTGGGAATCTGAAATGCAATGTAAAAGCTCCTTGTGTGGTTTAAACCCGATGCTTCAATTTCACCATTACCCGTCTTATCAAAATATCCATTTCCGTCTGCAATAGCGATCAATTGCATTTCAGCGCCATTTTTATACCAAAGCTGATTGATGGGATGAATTTCATCGTTTGTGTTTATATCCAGTTTACTAAGGTCAATTTGATCATTTGTAAAAGGTATAGGAATTTTAGCGTCAATACCGTTAATGTCTAAGATGTCTGCCATCCAGGGACCATATACGCAGACATTCGTGTTCTTTGCTATCTGAAGTAAAAGAGGGTTATGTGGCGCCGTAGTTTCCACAGATTTATTTGATTTAGGATCATAATCAAAGAGATTACTTGTTTTCACTTCAGCTTCCAGTTTTTTTGTTTGTTCATTAGATTTTAACCACCGGTTAGCTAAGACCCATTTGAAATTATCGGAAGGGGTGATATCAAGATTAACATCTTTATCTATTGTAAGTTGGGTATGAAGATAATCCTGTGAACAGATAAACGAATTGGTGTCGAGGTTCCCACACACAGTTATTTTATTTTCTTTAACAGGATACCAAGAATCTATCCATTTTGTAGTAGATTTTCTTGTAAGAAGCCAATCTTTCATGACATCAATGGATTCTATCACTATCTGTCCTGTATATGGAATTAAACCGAGCGCTCCACCAATTATGGGAACTTTATCTTGTAACTTGTGATTTGCCCAATCCAAAAAACCACTTGGCAACCTGGTAACATCTATGAGCTTTTGATATTTATATACCACTTCGTTCGGTTGATTGGCATGATAATAAAAAGGCCTGCTGTTTTCTCCACCTAATACACCTACACCGGATTGATTATTCACCACATTATTGAACTCGTCTATTTCGGACTGTGTTGCTAAAGGTGCTTTGGATAAATCATTGGGGTCATCGGCGTGCGGTGGTAAAGAAGGTCCGACTACGGCAACAATTCCATTTGGGTTTTGACCATTAGCCCGTTGTCTTTCCCAATGGCCCGCTACAAACTGGCCGCCGCTATTTTGGTTGCGAACCCATATAAGCCCTGCTGAATTTTTTGCATTAAAAATATTGACGTAGGAAACTTTATTATTAAAATTATAGACTGAAAGATTGGGGCAGTCTTCCATTAAATCTACGGATATACCATACCCTCCGCCATCATCAGCATTTTCATAAATAACTGCAACGAGACCAGCAGCTACTTTAATTGAAGCTACCACATCGTTTACATCAGCGGCACTATTCAGCCTGTAAGAGCCTGGTGAAAGGCTTTTGCTTCTGCCTGTAAAGTTGGTATTTTCATAAAGCGTCACGGATTGAGTTAATGGTTGTATTACATCAACCCTGACTCCTGGTTTAGTATTATCCAAAAGAGGTTTTCTTACCTGGCAAATAATATTACACGGTATTGCAATAAAGCAAAGTGCAGCGATAAAGGGAATTCTCATATTAAAGAGTTTTTATTGATAAATAATTTTTGATATCCTTTTATTTAATCTTTTTTTCATCTCCATCTTTAAGGATTAATAATTTCTCAAAATGAGTACACCACTGGTTTTGCCTGACTGGGGTAATAGTAAATAATTGCGTATTCCATTTTTAAATGCCGCTCTCTCAAGGCAAGTTTTGTAATCAGCTTTTTCAAAAAAATTAATTTCCATGTCCGATATCAATAGACGCAACAGCATTGCCAATTGTTTTGCCTGCAATATGCCCTGCGTCAACTGATGGCTGATAATGTATTCCACCGAAAACACGGCTCTGGCCACACTCATTGGCTATTTGTTCAAATGAGGTATAACTTCTTGGGGGCAGGTTTCTGAAATCGTACGTATGATCTGTAAAATTATATTTCCTGCCAAATACCGATTCCAGCACCTCCATTACTGAAGAAGTAAGGAAAGCGTGTGCAGCAGGATATTCAGGATGAGGAGGTGTGGCAATTAATGGCAACCATGCGGTATCGATTTGCTGCCGTATATAGGTAACAGGCCTGAGCTGGTTGTATTTATATTTTGATCTAAAGCAAACCACTAATGCATCCCAAAGCGCAATGCCTGTTTTTGCATAGGCTATTGCTGCTGTCGCAAGTGAAGCATTCTTGTTATCTAATATTTGAGTAACAATAGATATAGTATGACCCATCGGTGTGTAGCCAATACCAGCGCCAACATCGTTCCAAAACAATGCAATATTTTTTTGATCGGCTGTAAGTGATTTTGAAATAACATAAATATTGTTTACCATCTTATAGAAATCAGAACTGGCCTCTTCAGAGTACGCAAATGGCGGTGGTGGTGCAGTAACTTGAGAAAATTCCCGCATAAGTGTCCTACAATTGCCTGCATATGGGGTAGCAGGCGCTGCAAATGCCGGTGGAGTACGAACCCATGCGCCCGGGAAAACCGGCGGCG
>DATMMJ010000592.1:0-4111 GCA_035569795.1 Puia sp.
TTGCCACTGGTATCCAGATGATATGCGTACCACCCCGTGTGTTTGTCATCGCTGCTACCAACATACAGGATCTTTTCATCCAAGGACAGCGCGATGCCATTAGGCCTCGATATAGTGTCAATCAATAAAGAGGTCTTTCCATCTGCACTGATCCTGTATACGCCTTCAAAATTCAACTCCCTGGAAGGGTCATCGGCTCCTTTTGGCAAGCCATATATGGGATCAGTGAAATAGATATTGTTCCTGCTGTCAGCAACCAGATCGTTGGGACTGTTGAATTTTCTGCCTTGATAATTTGGAGCAAGCACGGTGAACTCCGGCCTTGGCGCATCAAAGGGAGCGTTTAATCTCGCGACCTGCCTGTTGCCTGACTGGCAGAGTAGTAATCTGCCTTCATTATCGAGGGCAAGGCCGTTGGAGCCGTTTTCGCCGTTCCTGAACGCTGTGTCCGTATAACCCGACGGCTCGAGGAATAACGATGGCGTATCTTTCATCATCCACCGATATATCCGGTTCTCGCGCACTGCAGAAAACAGCAGCATTTGTTTTGCTTTGACCCAAACAGGCCCTTCAGACCATTTATAATTTCTGCCAATTATTTCTATTGTTGCGTTGCTGTCAATAATATCTGCGCTACGGTCATATATTTCAACTTTTCCGATTGCGCTGTCTTTGGCTGCTGAAGTCGTTTGGTTATTCTGCGTGTTGCAGCCAATGCACGAGATCAAATAGCAGATGGCAATGGTAGATAATTCGTATTTCATATTGGCAAAATTTTGGGATATAAATTTATGCAATTTGAATGAATTTTAAAACCTGCATCTTGCCTGTTGCAGGACCCCATCCAATTTTCGGTTATTCATCACCGTTTGCCACGCTGTGCAACTTGTAAGTGTTCCATATGCGCTAGAGGTCAGCTATGGGGATATATTTTGATTTATTAAATATAAAGAGATCAAAAATATTGCGGCGGATTTTGGGATAAGAACGTGCTCAATTTTTCCCCTTGAGCTATTTGTAACTGGTACATGACGCTTACTGGTTCATCTGTTGAATAAGTAATATATTTACTGTCGTATTCAAGAATATTCCCTTTGGGATTAGGCCGCAATGCAATGAGCCACACACAAAATCAACACTGGACAAATTGGTCCTTTATGTTGGGCATAGACAAATACCGCAGCGCTCCTGCAATGTCCCTTCGTCCCGCCGTTATGCATTATGACTACAATGAAACAATCAAATATCATTTTAACATCCGCATGCGGGATTGTGGGGACAATAGCTCTTACCCTATATTTTTCAGCTCCTTTTAATTGGCTCCCTTTGCCTCCTCCGAATGCAACTGCCGCCCAAATATTTGCATTTGGAACCAAGTACCATGGTGCAATTCTCCTTGATACTTGGTTGCAACAACTTGGAACTGTTTTGTCAGTGGTTTTTGCCCTAGGACTCCTGCAGTTAGCAGGTACTTCCATGACACTTGCTGGCAGATTGACTTTGCTTACTGCTGCAGTCATTACTTCATTGAGTTTGGCAGAAGGCACTTTTGTTTTGGGTGCTGTGCAGGCGGGAGGAAATGGACGCATGGAAGCATCAGCCACGTGTTTTGAGCTGGCCAACGTTTTTATTCACATTTTTTTGCTCGCGCCATCTTTATTTTTAATGTTGGGTCTTGGTTTGAAAGGAACATCCATCCTGCCCAAAGTTTTTATTGTCACTGCCATTGCACTGGGTGTATTGTTTCAATCTTTAGGTGTAATTGCTTTATTTGATAACCGATTTTTATTACTTGTCGTCGGAGTGTTGATGCTTCAAAACTTATGGACAATTGCCGCATCAGTCACACTTTTGGCCCGAAGAAAAACGTAAACCACCAAAATGTGGGTATTGCCTTTGTTGTTGAACTGGCTGATAAATAAATCCTTTGTCCGGACCAGTCGTTTTTGAACTTTTACTAACGGTTGCAAAATAGATATTACCTGCAGACTACAAAGCTCCTAACGCAACAGGGCCCATTGTTTTCGGTTTTTCATCAAACGTTTACCCCAATTCCAAAATGGTAATGATAAGTCTGGCAAGGCGTGATTATTTGTTCTGAAGCAACAGCATTTCGAAGGCTTTCTCCATAGTAGTTTTAAACGGACTGCTCAAGTGCAGCATTACTCAGACAAGCAAAGCGGCAATATCCATCAATTCCCCACATTCTTTAGGGCGGTATACTGTATTTAGGGAAGAAGCGATCCGCATTGGGTAATCAAAAAAAACGGTTGCCTAAAGACCTATGATCTTTTCGGTGTTGTTTTTCCATTCCACAATGGAACCCTAAAGCTTGAATGTTGATTCAAACATTTTCGGTCAGGGACTACAAGATTCGGGGTAACCAAATGATTTTTTAAAATGGGGTTCTTGTTTTCCTTCGGAAAGTTAAAATAAGATAAATGCCAAATATCAGGAAGATGGAAGAAATGGACTCTTGTTTTCCTAATTCATTTTGCGAGATAATCCCACCGGATGAAATGTACCATTGCAATAGCATATTTACCGTAGCTACAATACTCACTAATAACCCTAGAATGTATAGAAAGCGTTTCATATGAGTTCAATTCTGCCTGCTTTCTTTTTGGATGCTTTGCAGATATTACAAAAATAATGATAACGAGTCTTTTCTGATCAGAATGATATCCCCACTAATCCGCGCCTCGGCAAATCAAAACCAATATACATCCTGGTGTCAAATCACCTAGCCTAATATTAAGTGATTTTATTATTTCGTCTTCACTGGTTGCTCCGATGCACCTGGAACAATTCTTTTTATTTAAGAAGTCTTCCTATATAAATATTAGCTTTGCATTGGCATTTAGTTAATTAGGTTATGGTTATGGGGCAATCTTGGGTTGCCCCATTTTCGCTGAAAATATTGCCGTGGCTGACAGTGAGCACTTCTATTATTTTATCATTTGCGAGGGTATCAGATTCATATCGCAGTGTCTTTAAGTCCTCGTCCCATATAACCAGAATCTTGTGTCCAGGGTATTGTTTAAACACCGGCTTAAAGATGTAGGTAATGCCTTTATGTATTAACCGCAGGATCGGCTTGTTTTGCTCTACACCATCGTCTGGCAATCTGAATTTCTCCCCTCCCAATAAAATGTCTAAGGACAGCATAAAAATGTTTGAAGAACAAACGTAATACAATACTATTATTTGTGCAATAAACGAACCTCTTTACATTGGGTAGATGAACAACTACAAAATTTAACTGTCCGATTTTTCGGGAAGGCTTCAGGATAGGTATATCGTCAAATGGTACGAAAAGAAATAAAAGACACTCTATACATTTTTTGATCCTGCTATTAAACCTACTCTAAGTTTATGCAAAGCAGCACTTTACTTTTTTCATTTAATCAAGGGGTAGGAGGTTGCTTGTTTTTTTCCGAAAGATTAGGATTTCAGACGTGCTGCAAAAGACATTTCAGTCTTATACCATCAGGAGCCCGAACAAACACAATCTAAATCTGGCGCAGAATATAACTAAGGAAGATTGAACGTGAACATTTTAATGCGTGAAATCGTTATCCTATAAACAACTTCATATGGGGTGAACCAAGCCATGAATATTAAGTTTACAGTTGGAGGGGTGGAATATAGGGGCACTGCAAAGCGGGTAAGGCATTATGATGAGGAGATTATTTTCAAAATAATTTTTCATGATGCAAGATTTCCCGACAATCGGTATGTTGGTGTCTTTTCGAGGGAGAACCGAGCTGAAAGGATAAGTCGTTTGCCGATTTGGCATTGCCAATACAAAAACTTCGAACAATTATTCGAAAGCCCTATTTGTCACGCAATCGAAAGCCAGCTAAAAGAAAATAATTTAAGCCTGTTTTAATTGCATTATTAATAGATAATGCGATACATTCTTTGAGGATAAACAACTGGTTTTGGAAAGCGATGGTTGGCAACGGCGGGTTTGATGCTGACACGCCAAGTGTCGCGGCGAGTGACCTTCACCCGTAGCCTTTGCTAGAATGGGATCTTTGGGCAATCGGTTTTGTCGCTGCCCAAACGATAGCTTGCGCCCATCGAGATGCCGTAATAATGATCATTG
>DATMMJ010000593.1:0-2566 GCA_035569795.1 Puia sp.
TGTATGGGATTAGTTTTTCACCTGTCCACCTTGGTACTCTTGCCCAACCAAAGCAGCGCATCAATTATAAAAAGGTTTTGGACCGGGTTATCAAACTGAAAGGATAATTCTTTATTGGTGCCGTGCTCATAGTCAATATCATTATGTCCCATATTCACGTAGAGCATTTTATAGTTTTTATTCGACCACGCTACCGGATAATAACCGCTGTGCCATACTTCATAGAGTTTGGGCCCGGTGCCAAGAGGGAAACTCGATGAATCAATCGACAGAAGGATTTTTATATCAGGGTTTTTGCGTAAATCATTTTCCCAGCTATACCATTCGTTCGGCGAGGATTTGAACAAGCGAGGCAATCTTTTTGTTGCCGGATGCGTCGTGTCCTCTACACGCAAGATTGCCGAGGTGGGCCGCCATGTATTTCCCTTGTATTGGCCCGCGCCAATAAATTGATTATGATACCAATCCCAGTTTTGTGGAAACTCAGAAGGAGTTAAGGCAAATCCTGCAAAGTGAAAACCCATCCATGCGCCACCCCCTTCCATATATTTTTTGAAAGCTTCTCTCTGCATGGGCGAGTCAGGACGCGTATCTAAAAAAAGCACCACCTGGTAGCCGGCAAGAAACCCCGCATTCATGTTATTCCAATCAGTTGTTGAATCGTAAATGAAATTATATTGAGCAGCAATACTGGGGAACCATCTGTTTGCTTCATGCACAAAGCTGATATGTGCCTTATCGTTTTTTGAGGTAAAAAAGGCGATCACTTTAAATTGCGGTTTGACACCTTGTGCATGGAGTATACCGGTCTGCCAAGAGCAAAAAAGACAGATCAGAAATATTTTCAAGAAAAACTTGCTCAATGACGTATTCACATTATGCAAACGGCCTTTAAAGAAAATGAACACCTAAAGTAATTGTTTTTTTGCCCAATATGGACAGTCCGGTGGATGATCTTTTGATCATGAAAAGTCATACTTTGGAATTATGAAAATCGCCCAAGCCTAATGCTTCGACCTATAGATGATTATTTTCTTTCTCACCAGGAGCCGGTGAGAAGCTGTCTAGAGTCTCTGCGTTCCCTTATTCTCAGGCAGAACAACCACATTGCGGAAGCGTGGAAATACGGGATGCCGTTTTATTGCTACAAAGGAAAAATGTTTTGCTATCTATGGATCCATAAAAAAAAGGGCCAGCCTTATCTCGGCATTGTGGAAGGGAATAAGATCAACCATGCCGATTTGGTCCTTGAGAAAAGGTCAAGGATGAAAATATTGCTGATTGACGCAAATAAAAACATTCCGGTTAAAAAAATAAATTTTATTTTGAAGCAAGCCCTTTCGCTATATAAATAGAATCGGTTATCACGGATCTTAAATTAATTGCTAAGCAACTTATTTTTTGCTTTAACATATTCGTCTTCGGATAGAATTCCTTTTTGTTTTAATTCATACAATTTTTCAAGCTCAGCAGATATATTTAATGAAGAATTGCCTAAGTTGTGAATCCCCAAGGCATTTGCCATTTGCGATGCCTGATGTATCCCTTTATAATTTTCTAAATCTGTTTGCGCCTGGGTTATAGTATCTTTTAATCTTTTTGGATGATGCACATTGAAATAATCGGTTGCCCCGACTTGAGCTGCAGTTTGAATTTCCACATGTCCATAATTTAGGATTCTTCCCCAAATAGATTGGTCGTACGATACGTTGTTGATTTTTTCCAGGGGGCTTTCTTTTGCGAAATGTCTTAATAAACCGGTTTCATCAATCACCCGGTTGGTCGTAACTACCCAAATATTTACTTTCCACTCGAAAAATTTTATAAGAAAATAAATAATTGCTAGTAAAGAGATGATCCACGAGTAATTGAAATATTGTATCAATAAAATCCCGCCGGCAAAGAAAATCAACGCAACCAATACCGGGCCCGCTAAAGACACCCAGCTTGGATGAGTGACTAATAAAATTTTTTCTCCCTTTTGCAATGGCGTGCGCATAAGAAATTTTGTATCAAGTTAGTGGAGAAAGATCAAACGAAAAAATGTTGATTTATGAAGTGCTATCGATAAGCGCTGTTGGGAATTTTTTCAACTTGAATCTCCGCGCTATTACCGCTGGGTTCTTAAGAGTCTTAAAACTCGATGAGTCTCTCCGCGTATAGTGTGTGAACTTGTGTAAACTGAATCTCCCAACCATTGGCACGCTCTTGCTTTACGCTTCGTTTAATAGAAAGTCGTAAAATATTCTGGATTGATTAAAGCACTAATGAGTATCTTTTCAAACTAAACAAAAAGTATCGTTTCAAACTGTTATGTGAAAGAAAGCAAGTAATTTTTGAAATAATTTTTCTGATTTCTTAATTTCAAAACATTAAACCAAAACATTTTGATTAGCGAAAAAGATTTATTGATAACAATTTGGACAAAACCTAAGCAAACACTTGAATTTATTATTGCTCATTGCCCGAAAAAGTATGTAACATTTTTGTTTGTTCTTGCTGGAATAACTTACACCCTCAGTAATAGCAAAGTGAATATTGCCGCTCACATGGCTTTTTCAATCAT
>DATMMJ010000594.1:0-6920 GCA_035569795.1 Puia sp.
CATGGCATTACAGACAAACTGGGCATCGGTTATATCGGAGTTGGTGCGCAGCTTGGATATGCCAGCCAAAAGTATTCTTATGATGGTACCGAAGCCTGGAAAAGCACTGGCATATTGATTGCAGTCAGAGGATCTTTCCATTTTAATATCTCCTCTGCTATTGGGAAAAAGTTGGATCCTTACGCGGGCGTCCTTATTGGCTATGTCCTTACCAATTATTCTTACAATTATGGATATGGAAGTGGTTATGGCCCCTTAGGGAAGGCTGGCGGGGTAGTCCCCGGAATATATGCGGGCGCACACTATCTCTTTGGACCTCATTTTGGTGTATACGGAGAATTGGGCTATACTAGTTTTTCTATTCTCAGTTTAGGTGTTTGTTTGAAGTTCTGAAATGTTGTAAAACAGGGCCTCGGGTATAGAACAATTGCCCCTATCTGGTCATCGCGTGCTATGACGGAAATGGTTGAAACTACTATGTAAAATAAATCAACTCTCCTAAGCATGTGGATATTTGGATCTAGAGAAAATAGGGCTTGGAAAAATAATCCCTGAATAGGAAACTTTTGGTTCGATTGAGATAGCTAATCTCTTAAAAATCAGATATGGCAAGATTGGCACAGAGGTTGAAACCATATAGCAAACCACCAAAATTATGAGTAAAGAAATGCCAACTATAATGATCCAGCAGAAAATTCAGGAGCTACAAACAGCGTTATTCTTTCCAGAAAGCAGCACACTTTTAAATATCCCAGTCCATGTAGTATCTTCAGCACAAACGGATGAGCAAGGGCATATATGGTTTGTTATCAGCCGACCAGCCCAATATATTGATCAGGATGATTCTGAGTTTCCTTGCAGGCTTGATTTTTTCAAAAAGGGCATTGGTTTTCACTTGAAAGTCCAAGGGAAAGCTACCTTAATCAGCCAATTTTCACAAATTGGTTGTCTTCTTACACTCGCTCCTGACCTTAAAGAAAGGATGGAAAATAATCAGCTGGTTGCCATCAAAGTGGAAATACAGCATGCTATGTATTTTGAAGCTCCTGCCCAGAAATCAAATAGTTGGGTAGAAGATAGCCGGAAGCATTTAGTTAACATGTTTTTCAAACAGAGCCTAGTTAATAATGCCTGGGAATTTTTTACGAAAGGATTGCAGGTAAAGAAATTTCTTATCGGCTCAGAAGTCAATGCGCCCGCTAGTTTTTCTATCTAATCAGCAGGTACGCCTTGGGCAATCACGAGGTAACTGCTATCCAGCAAAAAGCCCGGTTGCCCAATAATAAAACCCTTCTTTAGTAAAGTAAAAGCAGAACCTGCAACTATCACATCACTCCCGAAACCCTTTTTTAGTCTCCCGGGTGTAGATCAGATCCACCTCACAACACAAATCAGAAACGCTTTTTTAAGTGATCAGCCATTCATCCAAAGCTGCTTCATAGTAGCTCACCAAGTTGTATGAATTTTCTCTTCAAAGCCCCCTTGAGACCAAAAGGTTATTGCAACGGCGAAGAGTTAATACATTTATTTCTAATCGGGGTGATGCAATTAGGGGCGTTGGGAAATCCTGATAATACCTAACGGTACACACAGCAATTAAAGTGGCGATATATTCAAATTTTCGGCTTTAACTTTGACAAAATTTTTGACCATGATTGCATTTCTCGGAACAGGTTTGTTAGGATCAAACTTTGTCAAAGCCCTGCTTAAAAAAGGCCATCAGGTACAAGTTTGGAACAGGACAACATCAAAAGCTAAGGCGCTTGAGCTAGTGGGTGCTAAAGCATTTCAGGAGCCTTCGGATGCCGTCCAAGGAGCTGAAAGGATACACTTAACTCTTTCTGATGACGAGGCGGTTGACAGCATACTTCAAAAAGCCAGCGCAGGTTTTAAGCCGGGTGTCATCATCATAGACCATACTACAACCTCTGCTTCTGGAGCCGCAAAACGTACGGCATATTGGAAAGCGCAAGGGTTTATTTATATCCATGCACCGGTTTTCATGGGGCCACCTAATGCTCTTGACAGTACAGGGTATATGTTGATATCTGGTGATCCCGAAATAATTAAAAAACTAGAGCCAGAATTATCAGCTATGACGGGAAAGCTCATAAATTTTGGCATGGTTACAAACAAAGCGGCGGGGATGAAATTGTTGGGCAACCTGTTCCTGATGTCACTTACAGCTGGCTTATCTGATTGCCTGGCTCTTGCAAAATCTTTAAATATCCCTGCCTCCGACATAGAAGCGTTATTCAATAACTGGAATCCGGGTTCAATGGTTCCTGCAAGATTGAAACGGATACTCAGTAATCAATTCAGCGAACCTTCCTGGGAACTAAAGATGGCCCGTAAGGATGCAAGGCTTATGATAGAAGCAGCAGAACAGGGCCGCTGCTCATTAACTATCATTCCTGCAATAGCCAAAGAAATGGATCGCTGGATAGAAAAAGGCCATGGCAACGATGACTGGACTGTCATTGCTAAAGACAATGCATCTGCTCAGCTGGAAAACTAATCCATCATGCTGCATCATTATATCTGACCAGGCCGCTCAGCACCACAACTGACAATCAGTTCAAAATAATATTGTAAAATTTTGTGTAATGGTTGGGTCTATATTGTAGCTTCTATTGTTATATGGAATGTCGTCTGTGTAACACACGACCATAAGAACTAACATCTATAGCTAACGGGGAATAATGGAGCTACACCAAAGTATCCGGGAAGCATATAAATGCATCAGCAGTGTTGTGAAGTCATTCTAGCTTGAGAAAAAGATCACTTTTTATATTTGGATAAGTTCACCAGCAGTACGCCCGATAAGATGATGAACAAAGAAGCGATCTGCAAAGGGGAGATTTTTTCATTCAATATGAGCCAGCCAAGGAACATGGCCACCGCAGGGTTCACGTATGCGTATGTGCCAACGATAGCAGGCGGCCGTACATCTAATAGCCATATGTACGCTATGAAACCCACTAGCGAGCCAAAAGTGATCAGATAAATCATTGCGTTGATAGAGCCTGTAGTGACCTGGCTCCAAGTGAAATGGTGGAACTCGCCAGCTACAAAAGAGACCACGAGTGCAATTATTCCAGCTGACATCATTTGAATGCTTGCCTTGATGCTCGTACTTCCGTTTGTCACTGAATATTTTGAATACAGCGAACCGATTGACCACATCATAGAGCCGCAAAGCAGGACAAAAAAACTGATAATCTGTAATTTGGTTCCTTCCAGATTCATCGAGCCTTTGTTTGCAGAAAGCATCACAATGCCTCCTAAGCCAACCAACAGCCCGATCACGATGAACTTGTCAGAGAAATTTGCCTTCCAGTGTTTTTTATCGAGTATCACAAACCAAAATGGAGTCGTAGCGATAATGATTGAGCACAACCCTGCAGGAAGGTATTGCTCGGCCCAGATGAGCGACGTAGTGCCAAAGAACAGCATCAATATGCCTGCAAGCGCATTTTTTGAAGTGGAAACAATATCTGGGTTTTTTTCTCCTTTTACAATACACCACACATATAAAATTACTCCCGCTGCAAAGAACCGTATGGCAGCCATCAGGAAAGGCGGCACGCTCTTTATGGCTAGCGCAATGCCAATATACGTGGAGCCCCAGAAAAAATACACTGCCGCAAATGCAGCAATCACCAGCATTTTGGAAGGCTCTTTATATGTTAATGATTCTGGGTTCATATTTTTTTGGTGCCATCATAAGAATTATTATAAATATGGCTAGAAAAATTGGAATGCCCCTGTCACGACAATTTATTATCACCGACGCTATGTTTTCGGTCTGCAATCACGTTCTGCAAATCCCATTCAACTTTTTTCTCAAAACTATTCTTTCGCACGTCGCAATGTTGTTTCAAACAGATTCTGCATGAGAAATCAAGGCATGGGTCTGTATGTACAAATACTTCGATCGTACTGCCAAATTGTTTTCTTATCAATTGGGTTAATGCTTCCACTTCTCCATGGGATTCCCTAACCGTTATATACCATGGAACAGTCAGATGACAATCAATATGTAGCACGCTCCCATATTTTATCACGCGCAGATTGTGCAGGTCGATCCAGTTCTCTCTGCGATGTTTGTTTAAGAACTCCACCATTTCCCCCAGAAGTTTTTTGTCAGCTTCATCCATGATGCCTGCAATAGAGCTGCGCAAAACAGCGTATCCCGTGTAAATGATGATGACCGCAAAGATGATCGCCACCGCTCCATCTATCCAGATGTAATGCGTAAAATAAATCAACCCCAGGCCAACAACTATCCCGACGGTGGAATAGGTGTCTGAAATCAAATGTTTGCCACTTGCTATCAATGCAGCAGAATTGTTTTTTTTGCCCCGGTTAAGGCTTATCCTTCCAACTACAAAATTGATAACGCAGGTAATGCCAATAAGCAGCATCCCGTAATCTAATTTATCCAGCGGGTGGGGTTTGATGAAATGGATGAGCGCTTCGTAAATGATGAAAATGCCTGCAATGGCAATCAGTACGCCTTCGATCGCAGCGGAAAGAAACTCCGCTTTGCCGTGGCCATAAGGGTGATCATCGTCACGCGGTTTGGCAGCTACATATAAACTAAATAAACCGATAAAGCCAGCGATCACATTGACAATGCTTTCAAGGGCATCGGTTAAAACAGCTACCGACCTTGTCAGGAAGTAAGCAGTTATTTTAATTAGAAAAAGTATTACGGCAACCACTACAACCCATATCTGTATGCGCAGATTTTCTTTGCCTTGATCCAAATGAAAAATTTCGGGCAAAAGTACCAACAATATTATTGTTTATCGAGGCTTCGTTAAAAACATTCTTATGGTCAACGTTTCGATGGGCGGAGGCGGGCAGCATACGGCCCAATCTTCGGAATCTCTTTTTCAATATTCAAACGGGGGGGTTCATTGAAAATGGATCACTAAATCTTAAATTTCGTCAATCTCACTGTGTCCGTTGGTTTTTTTGTCAGCAATCTGCTGCTGCAGCTTGATTTTTGCTAATCCGATTTTTTTTAAAGTGCGGTAATAAAATTCTTTATTGAAGAGCTGTGAATCATTCAGCGCTTTGTATGTCAGGAATAGACCGATTGGCGTGAGCACAAAAGTAGCGAGCCACATGCCGCTGATTGGCTGGAGCACCTCTTCTTTCACGAATTTTGTTCCGTAATTGTTGAGCAGATAAAATATCACGAAAAAAATGACGGAGAACACTAAAGGCAGGCCGATGCCTCCTCTGCGGATTATGGAGCCAAGGGGAGCACCAATTAAGAACAAAACCAGACATGCAATGGACATGGTTATCTTGCTATGCCATGCTATTTGATGGAGCCGTAAATTTTTTTCATCATTATCATATAAAATAACTGAGGATTCCAGGCTTGACTTAATGTTGTTAACTTCTGATACCGATGATTGCACGACCATTTTTCTTGCACTGTCAGGCACCAGATCGCTGAATGTTTGGTTTTTCTTTACGTGGTAAGTTTTTATTTTTGACCAGTTTGAATCCAGATATTTTATAGAATTTAGATGCATTAGCAAATCATTATTTGTCTTTTTTGCGTAGGCGTTTTGCGATTTCTCTAGTGAGTCAATGGTTGTGCTGAGCTGTTTCATGTTTAGCATCTGGTAATTTCCTTTAAACTGGTTTTCGTCTGATTTGGTAAGTTTAAAAGAGGTCAGGTCGAAATTTTTTTTATAGTCTTTGAAGCCTAATCGGACAAACTCAGTATTGATGGTAAAATGGTCTCCTTTTTCCTGGTAAAGCCATCCGTTCTGCAAATCGAATTCGAGGAATTTTTTGTCGGGCGTAACGGTCATTTTGCCTTTTTCTGCGACAATGACATTGTCCTGCAGGTTATAATTCTGTTCATAGATCAGCACATTCTTTATGGTTGACCCGTCCTTTTCTTTTTTGCCAATCTTGATAACATAGCCAGGGATCCTGTCGTAAAAAATGCCTTCCTTAATATCAAATGCTGGCTTGGCAACAATAATGTCATATTGCATGGTGCGCATTTTTAGTGTAGCCACGGGTCCGATATTATTATTGAAAAGAAAAGCAACACCGCAAATCAGGATACTTACAATAAACAGCGGTTGCATAAAGCGCAGCAAAGGGATGCCGGCTGATTTGATAGCGACCAGCTCGAATGTTTCGCCGAGATTTCCGAAGGTCATGATTGATGATAATAAAACAGCAAGTGGCAAGGCAAGCGGTACGAGCGTTGCGCTCACATAAGCAATAAAACGGCCAATGGTGAAGAAATCAAGATCTTTTCCAACGATATCATCAATATAAAGCCAGAAAAATTGCATCACCAGGACAAATAATGTTATAAAAAAAGTTGCAATGAACGGCCCAATAAACGCCTGAATAACCAGCTTGTCCAACTTTTTTATCACGGTGAATCACTTTGTTGAATGATCAATAACTTTGACCGATGAGAGAAACAAAAATAAAGCTTTCTGAAGATGAATTGTTGTTGATGCAAAATGCTGGCGTGATTTTAACAAAGAATGCGATCATACAGAAAATAACCAGCTTATTCGGCGTAATTGCAGAAGAGATGAAAACAGAAGTAGCAAAAATACTGTTGCCTCCGACAATACAAATAGCAACCCCTAAAATATCACGTGGCGAGAATTATAAAGGGCTGCCTTATGTGATACTTGATTACCCTCGCGTGTTCACCAAAGAAAATATATTTGCTGTCCGCACAATGTTCTGGTGGGGGCATTATTTCAGCATGACCCTTCACCTTAGCGGTGATTTTAAGGAAATGTTCTACAGATCAATAAAAAGGAACATTTCTTATCTGGCTGAAAAAAATTTCAGCATTTGCATTTCCTTGAATCAGTGGCAGCATGAATTGGAAGAAGATAACTACATTTCACTGT
>DATMMJ010000595.1:0-3524 GCA_035569795.1 Puia sp.
AAACGCAGGCGCAGTTAATCCTTACCGACTCTCACTCCCCTGGTATACACAGGGCCAATGTACCTGTTAGCAATGTCGATGCGTGGTATGAAGCCTTTAATATAAACCAAGGGGATAAAATGTTCAAACCGAAAAATGACAGGGCTAAGATTTGGTAAGTTTTTGAAGTAGTGGTAAAATTAAAATGGCCTGAGATTTCTATTCAAACTCTTTCCTGCGCCCGCATCCATCGCTCAGGAATCTCGTTGCTGCTTGCAAGCATATAATCTTTATAAGAACAGGCTATATATTTTTTATCCGGCAACTGCATCCACCAGCGATTTGTTTTCCTGCTTTTCAAAAAAACGGTTTCGACTTCTGCAAAGGCCGTATGGTATTCGACAAACGAATCTTTTTCATCAAGGGAAGCTTCCCGCTGGCCGCGACTCTTGCCATCAATTAAATACCAGAGCATATGGCTTATTTGTTTGGCAGTCAGTTGGTAGGTATCTTTTTCTGGTAGGTACCCGTAAATGCCCACCGTATTCACATTCGGGCTCAGGCCGGCAAAGCGCATCAGCGCACAAGCTTCTTCGCCATTAAATCCGTTGGGGGAGAACCTATTGGAAGGAGCCGAAGCATGCGCAATGGCAGAAATATCAAAACTAAACAAAGAACAATTCCGGATCACCGGCTCCATCTCTTCTAAATTTTCTTTTACGCTACCCAAGCGGAAACAATCAAAACGAAGCTTATCCATAGTTTCCAGCATGAGGGGGTGGACGTAATAACTTTGAAAACCGATGTGGTTATAATGTCTGATGTAATTGGGTTCTCCGGTGAGCATCTCCATCAAAAAATTATCGCTACGGTGCTGCGATTCAATATCCAAATTGATGAGCCCGTCCACACATACCGCTTCGATTATTTTTTTCTTGTCCACATAGTTGTTGTACTGGGCCAGTGTAAGGTCATGTGAGCCGCCAAGGACCACAACGGTCTTTCCATAATTTGTCAATTCTTTGATCACTGTTTTTAATGCCGCATACGTGTCATTCAATGTGGCGCCACTTTTTATATTGCCAGCATCAGCCATCTTGACATCGGTATGCCAGTAGAAAAGCTTGTAAAACTCTTCTCGTATTGCATTTGGCGCATTCCTGCCATCATGGGTTGAGCCGGCGCCACGCACCTCGCTACATCCTACAAGAATAATATCTTTTTCGAAAAAATCAGGAAATGAATCTTCAAATACTTCAATGGCCTTTCCAATCTGCCCAGCCTTATATCCGTCTTTTCCGATATTTTTTGATAGAAATACTGGTTCCAAAAAATCCTGCAGGTTACCCAAATCGCTCATGCGGTATTATTTGAGTACAAACTTACATACAAAACCCGAGGGTTTCTTAAAGTCGGTTATTCACATACGTTGACAAAACGAATTGCCCTTCAAGGGACACGGGGACTCAAAAAAATAAAAGAAATGGAGTAGTTAGTGTTTTTCCTTGCAGTCTTGGTCAGTTTCTGTGAAACTGTATTTCAAAAATGTGTAAATTATTTTTGAACGCATAAGAAATCCCGAACTGGTAATTATCGCAAATCTGTTTTACAATGGACAGGCCAAGACCCGTACCTTCTGAATAATCCCCTTTTTTGAAACGGTCAAAGACTTGTGCGGTGTCAAAACTTAAGGATAAACCGGTGTTGCTTACCAACAGTCTTTCTTCACTCAGAACAATATTCATTTCGCCATTATCTTGATTATGCCGGATGGCATTGCCTAATAGATTATTCAGTAAAATATCTGCGAGGTATCCATTCATCTTTATGGTTACGGGTCGCAAATCCTTAAATACCTGTAAATGTCTTGTGGTTATCAGATCTTCCAGCTGCAGCAATTTCTCATTTATCAAAGTATCTATCGGCAGTTCTTCTGCATTTTCAAATTGGTTGTTCTCAATTTTTGCCAGGAGCAGCAAGGATTGATTAAGCTTCGTAAGACGGGTAATCGCATCATACATAGATTGCAATTGCTTTGTGTGCGATTCAGTGAGGCCCGGCTCCTGTATGAGTAAATCCAATTTTGAATTTAATATTGCCAGTGGCGTCTGCATTTCGTGGGATGCGTTATCTGCAAAATTTTTAAGGGTGTCATAATCTTTTATGATCTGTACAGTCATAGTCCGCACGGCGGCATCGAGATCGCGGAACTCATCAATATCCGTAGTGTCAGTGGCTGGATATTTTTTATTGGAAAGGTTAAATCGCTTGATAGACTGCAAAGTGTTATAAAATGGCTTCCATATTTTTCTTAACAAAAGCCGGTTGGTAATAAAAAGGATGAACAGCAAAAAAATGATGATGCCAACCGTGATCAAAACAATGAGCGCTACTAAATCCTCCATCTCTTCTTCTGATTTTAACACAGAGGCTTTGTATAAGGTTCCGTTTACAGAAACACCAAAAGCAAGCTGTCTGTAAACATTTGACTCATGATGGCGCTTTTCATACAAACTTATATTGTTGAATTTTCTTTTCACAGAATCACCTGCTTGCTCAAAGCGGGTGTGCTGGTCTCGGTAATTGGTCGCTTCAGGCAAACGGTTGTTCCTTTTTATAAAGCTCAAAATCTCGGCTTCCTCCACTTTAAGCGTGTTGTCTAACTGGTGTATCAGCACAAAGCGCACGATAAAAAAATAGCAGATACTGGCACTAAGCAGTACGGCAATGGTTGCAATGATATTAACGCGGTTATATTTTGTGATTAATTTCATGAATCCAGTTTAGTTAATTTTTTCTTCCAAAGGCTAAAAATATTCCAAGTAATACCCTTTCAAAATCCAACACGCCAGCTGACCAATCCACGGGATGCGCTTTTTATTTGATTCACCCCCTTAAATTTAGTATGCGGTATTCAATGGAACTTTTTTAATTAAATAGTTCGAGTTAAAAAGCTTTTCTGTGCACCTCTGCTACCGGGCTCCGAGGTATCATCCTATAAACTTATAGCCCATGCCATAAACCGATTGCACATAATCACCGCAGCCCGAAGCAATAAGTTTTTTGCGCAAATTTTTCACATGTGTGTAAATAAAATCAAAATTTGCAGCTCCTTCCATTTGATCACCCCACAAGTGCTGAGCAATTGCATTTTTTGAAATCACACGTCCTTTGTTGTAAGCAAAATATAACAGCAGCTGATATTCCTTGCGCGTAAGCTCAAGCAATTTATTATTCACCAGCACTGTTTTTGCAAGTGTATCGATAATCAATTCATTAAACTGCATGAGATTATTACCACCGGAATTTCTTCTTCTGATGATTGCAGTTATTCTTGCTACGAGTTCAGATAGGTGAAAAGGCTTTTGCAGGTAATCATCTGCCCCGAGCTGCAGGCCTGTGATCCTGTCCTCCAGCGCATTGCGTGCGGAAATAATCAGCACGCCATCCATTTTTTTATTTTGTTTCAGTTGTTTTAAAATGTCAAGACCGCTGCCGCCAGGCAAATTGATATCAAGCAGAATGCAATCATAATCAAAAGATTC
>DATMMJ010000596.1:0-3055 GCA_035569795.1 Puia sp.
GTGATTCTGTCTGCCTCGCCACCTCCGGGAGAAATCACATACAAATTACTCTTTCCATCACGATTGCTGGTGAATGCAATCTTGCTTCCATCAAAATTCCATTTTGGATTCGAATTATTCTTGTCACCTTGTGTTAGCTGGACCTGATTGCTGCCATCAATATTGCAAAGGAAAATCTGGTTCACGTACTCGCTGCGTTCATCTGTCATTACTGCCTGGCGCACTGTATACAGCACCTTTTTCCCATCCGGCGAAACGCGCACACTGGTAATGTTTTTCATTTTCATGCATTGCTCCGGGCTCCAGTTGGTCTTTGTTTGCCCGTGCACGATAACCTGAGAGAAAAGCAGCATTCCAGCTAATAATTGTCCCCGCATAAAATAGAATTTTAATAGTGACTGCTGTTTACAGAGATAGATATATAATGTAAGCACCGAACAGATTGAAAAAAATCTGCGTACAAGTTAAGAAGTGCTATTAAGAATTCAAAATGATAATAAGGGTAGCGCCGCCAGTAGGGTTACGAATTAGAGATGCTAGAAAGTAGGAATAGGTTAGGGGTGAAAATATAGGGCTACCTAAAACCAGCGCGCGTGAAGTGAGCCGCCTATATCCGGTTAAGCCATCTAAATAAAAAAAGTATTTCCAAACTCAAATCATGGACGCCTTAATAAAAATGTAACAGACTCAAATGCACATGATATACAGTATACATTCAAATACTTCGAAATGATTGGAGGGGAGTCTTGCTGAAAAATAAATAGCTAAAGGCTATGATCCAATCAGATTTTAATTTCAAAACTGGGCGAAATAATAAATGGCTTTATGGGATTACATGCTTTGTTGGTCAGAAAATGCAAGTGTGTATGACATCCCCGCAACAATATTTTCAATATATTTATAGAAATAAATTGTTTTTGCCATGCCTGCAAAGATCAATTGGCCGGAAGCCATTAAGCCGCTACTAAAAAAGTATAAAAACAAAAACCATCCGCTTGATTATGTGAATATATATCAATTGGTGGTAAAGGTTGTGCTGGCGGCGCAGGATTCTGATAAGAACATCAATAAAATTGCGCCTGCATTTTTTGAAAACTTTCCAAGCATGAAAGCACTTTCAGGGGCCACTCCTGAAGCGGTGCAGCCTTTTATTCACGGGGTGCGCAATTTTGTCAACAAAAGCAAATGGCTAACGGGGCTTGCAAAACAAATAAAAAAGGATAAAAATATCCCGCTCACTTTAGAGGATCTGACAGGGCTTCCGGGAATTGGCCGCAAATCAGCCAATGTCATAAAACGCGAAGCGGGCGCAGAACCGGAAGGCGTCATTGTTGACCTGCACGTGGTTCGCGTTGCGCCGCGCTTGGGTATTGCCTCGGGATCGGACCCGAAGAAAATTGAAAAGCAAATGATGGATGTGTTGCCGCAAAAGCAATGGGACGCAGGGATGGCTATGTCATTTTTGGGTAGAGATATTTGCAGGCCAACAAACCCAAAATGCGAAGAATGCGTAATGAATACTGTCTGCGTTTATTATAATCGGCTTAAATGACGGTCAAGGACTATTTACAAAAAATTGTAATTGACTTTGAGCTCCGGGCTGTCGTAGCCATAAAAGAGTGTTTTGCCAATGAGAACCCATAATGCACATTTCCCGAAACAGCCACTAAAAAGTATTCCGTAATTTTCAGGATAACCATCAGCATTATAAACCCTGATCCCAAATCCTGATGATAGGATAGGCTAGACCCAGGTGCCGAATTAAGGTGTGTGGTCATGTGCTTTTTTGCATATTCGGAAGTGGCTTTTCCGGGTCAATGGCGAGCCAAAGCAGACATCCCGTGAAGCTCACTATTACCAGCAGATAGAGAGGATAATCGAAATGATGTGTTACTTCAACGATTTTTCCGAAAATCAGCGCAAAGCAAAAGGCCCCCATTTGACCAGAAAAATTCATTGCGCCGGTAATAGTGCCTGCATTATTGCGGCCAATATCAGCGCATACTGCAAAAGATACCATCACCCCAAAGGAGAAGGAGAAATTAGCGCCGATGATGCATCCCGCAGTGATCCAGTTGTTGGAACAAAAAGCAGCCATCCATAGTAAAAAGCCGCAAGATCCCAGCCCAATCATGCCAGTCAGCCTTCTTGCTTTTTTCAGACCCTTGCGTTCCAAAAGCCAGTCGCCTGCAGCTCCTCCCACAAGATAGCCGCAGATGCCAACCATAAAAACAATGGAGGTTATTTCCTTCATCGAGTGCTCCGAAAAACCACGCCCTTCCTGGAGATAAACAGGCATCCATGCTATAAAAAAATAACTGGCCCACTGGCTAAAGAAATACATTAGCAATAGCGGCCACAATGTGCCGTTGCGCAAGATCAGTTTCCAAGGCACCAGATGTTGCTCGGCTTTATGGCGGCAGGAAGACTGGATCATTTTTTTTTCCTTAGCTGGCATTAGTTTCATTTGCGCGGGGAAATCACGGAACCATGAATAACAAACTCCAACCCAGAAAATACCAATACATCCAATTACAAAAAAAGGTACTCTCCATCCGTAAGCAGCTGCAATGGGCACAATGATAAGCGGCGCTATGCCTGCACCTATTTGGGAGCCCATGCCCACCCAGGACAAAGCCTTCCCTGTTTCGTTTAAAGGGAACCATCTGGATACCACAAGGATACTATTTGGATATGTTCCTGATTCTCCTGCGCCAAACAGAAAGCGGACCACCAGTAAAGCAATAAGACCATTGACAAGTCCTGTAATTGCAGTGAACAGTGACCACCATACTACGATACGCATAAATAATTTTCTTGGACCGATACGATCACCGACCATGCCGGAAGGAATCTCAAAAAGGGCATAGGCAAGTGCAAATGCTGCAAGCACCCAGCCAAACTGTTCATTACTCAAATGGAGATCTGCTTTGATGCGAACGCCAACAATGGAAATGCAGATGCGGTCCAGGTAAGTAAGTGCTGTAAGTGAGCAAAGCAATGCGATGACGCGGAAACGGTATGGGATGTTGATTAGTTTCAAACCGAAAATTGA
>DATMMJ010000597.1:0-2942 GCA_035569795.1 Puia sp.
GACGACCTGGGTGAGCAGCCGCACCTCTGTAGTAGCGGATGTTGCAACTTTTACAGTCATGTCTGCCATTGCTGGCGCCGTAGTGGCATGGGTCGCTGGCATGGGCAAGAAGGCAGCGTGACGATCAACCTTTTTCCGAGTGCCGGGGGCTTGCTTTATTGCAGGCCTTTTTTATTTTGGTTTCAGGCCATCTAATGCACGGTAGTTGATATAAGCCCTCACTATGTAATTTGGTGAAATGGATTTTTTTTGAGATCCTACTATTCATTTTGTAAACCTATCGCTGACCACCAGTTCTTTGTTGCCTGGAAGATATTTATAAAATCCTTCGCCGCTTTTGACACCAAGGTATCCGCCGGCGACCATATTGGTAAGCAATGGGCAGGGTGCGTATTTAGGGTTACCAAAACCTTCATATAAAACTGCTAAAATGGAAATGCAGACATCCAGGCCAATGAAATCTGCCAGCTGCAGAGGCCCCATCGGGTGTGCCATGCCAAGTTTCATGATATTATCTATTGCTTCAACTCCCGAAACACCTTCGTATAAGCTGTAGATGGCTTCATTGATCATCGGCATTAAAATGCGGTTTGCAATAAATCCTGGATAATCATTTACCGTACAGGGAATTTTGCCAAGCTGCTTTGTTATCTCAATAACTTTTTGGGTCGTTTCTTTTTTTGTTGCATACCCATTGATTATCTCAACCAGTTTCATGACCGGCACAGGGTTCATAAAATGCATACCGATTACTAGATGTGGCCGCTTAGTAACAGAAGCAATCCTTGTTATGGAAATGGAAGAAGTATTTGTAGCAAGAATACAATCCGGCGGAGCCGCCTCATCTATTTGTTTAAATATTTTTAGCTTCAACTCTGTGTTTTCAGTTGCCGCTTCTATTACAAGTGCCGCGTCCCTTACACCTGATGATACGTCTGTTGAAGTCTTGATAAGAGATAATGTATTTTTCTTTTGCTCTTCCGAGAGACTACCCTTTGCAATTTGCCTTTCGAGATTTTTTGAGATGGTCTGCAACGCTTTTTCTAATTGCGATGCATGCACGTCGATCAACGTTACCCGGAAATTATTTTGCGCAAACACATGTGCAATGCCATTTCCCATTGTGCCAGCGCCGATTACAGAAATTGTCTGAAGCATTATTTATAACTGGGATTTTTTTTTGGATTGTGCAATTAAAGGGACAATATAAAACGAATGCAAGTTGATAAAAGTTTTGGAGAGAAAAATAATTTCCTATCCATAGTCCCATCATCTCAGAGATCCAGGTTCTGACAGGGGGGCTAATTAATTATTTTTAAAATCGCCACGCTTCCATGCCTGAATAAAATCCGCCCATGCAATGGGGTTGAAAATATTTTGAGGAGGTGCCTGCCCTTGATAGGAGTATTTTGCTGCGTTTTGGCGCAAGTAATAATTGGAAGCTTCCCGCGCATCATTTGGCAGGCCACGCAATAATATCCTTCTTTTCGCCGACTCCGTATTCTGACGTGCAATTTCAATATCATCATCAGGTACCTTGGTATTCACAAAATCCCTTTCAAACTGCTCGCGTGTTGGCCTTGGCTTTATGATGGTTGCAGGCAGATAAACGGTATCAGCAACCATCAGCTGTATCATGCTGTACTGATTGCCTGGGATATTTCTTGGGATGGTGACTAATTTTGGTTTATAACCAATGCTTGTGAATTCTATCACATCTCCTTTTAAGAGTGCTATTCCAAAAACTCCCTGATCGTTTGAAAATGTGCCTTGATTTCGACCTTTCACGGAAATGGTGACTCCAGGTATGCCAGTGAGGCTGTCGGCCGTCATTACAAACCCGTAAACCTGAACAACCGAATCTTTCAACCTGTCAAATTGAGCATTTGCCACAATCGGGCCGGATAATAGCAAAATATAAAGTACAATTTTTTTCATTCGGCCCAATTTTAGATCAGTGTTGTTGCTTTTTTGGATCTTTGTCAATCCGCGAATATAAGCTGTTACGTGCAAAAAATAACCCTCACTAATAAGCAGAGAGTTGAATTTAAAACTACCCTGCAAAAGTGCGTTTCGGACGATGCGCAATCAATAATCCTACCCTTGCGGCAAAACTAAACTTTAAACCTCAAATCGTAAACAAAGTAAGGGTGCGATTGTCTAATTTTGTCCCAAAATAGAGTTTTTAACAAAATCTTGCGCATGACGAAAGAAAAAGTTTTAGAAGCATTGAGCAACGTTCAAGAGCCTGATCTGGGGAAAGATATTGTCACCTTGAATATGGTGAAGGATATCTCGATTGAAGGAAATTATGTTTCATTCACTGTGGTGCTTACCACACCTGCATGCCCGATGAAGGACCTGATAAAAAATGCTTGCGTGAACGCAATCAAACTCTTGGTGAGTAGGGATGCGGTAGTAAACGTGAAATTTACAGCAAACACGACAAGCAACAGGAAAACCAATGATATTTTGTTACCGCAGGTAAAAAATATTATTGCTGTGGTGAGTGGGAAAGGTGGTGTGGGCAAATCTACGGTGGCTGCGAATTTTGCGTTGGCCCTATCTCAAGGAGGAGCAAGTGTAGGGCTTATGGATGCAGATATTTACGGGCCAAGCATTCCCATCATGTTTGGCGTTCGTGGCGAACGGCCGAAGATGGTAGATGTTAATGGTAAAGGCGTAATTGTTCCGTTGGAAAAATATGGCATCAAGTTAATGAGCATAGGTTTACTGGTAGATGAGAAAAGTGCGGTGGTATGGCGTGGTCCCATGGCGAGCAGCGCTGTCAAACAATTTGTAAGCGATGTGAACTGGGGCGAGCTTGATTATTTAGTCATTGATATGCCACCAGGTACTGGTGATATCCATTTGACGCTAATGCAAACTGTTCCAGTAACGGGCGTCATTGTAGTAACCACCCCGCAAGATGTGGCACTGGC
>DATMMJ010000598.1:0-7840 GCA_035569795.1 Puia sp.
TGCAATCATAATCAAAAGATTCAATTTTTTCAATGGCAGCAGCAAAATCAGCCGCCGAGTCACAAATAAAATTCTCCTGCTTCAGATAGCTGATGATACTTTCGCTTAAATGTCTTTCGTCTTCGATGATCAGTACTTTCATTTGGAAGTTAATGGTTCAAAGTTGATGGTGTGGAGCCTGAACCTAGGCGCTATACCCAGAAGTCAAAACTTCAGCATTTCTTCAGAATCAATTTTCACATTTACGTGCAAATTCATAAATTGTTGTCGCAAAACTAAGACGGTTTAACGTGAATTATGCATTTATCGGTGTAGCGATTTGCAAAAAGTCTTTTAAATGAAAAAAACGTTTTTAATGCCTTTGCTTTTTGCATGCACATTAGCGCAGACTCAAACAAAGCCACCGGTTGCGGTAACGACGGCATTCTCAAAAAAATTTGCTGATGCAAGTCATGTAAAATGGGTAAAGGAAAATGCAAAAGAGTTTCAAGCAGGGTTTGAACTCAAAGGCAGGAAAATGTCTGCCAATTTTGATCTCGTGGGGAGCTGGAAAGAGACCGAAACGGAGATTGATAATGTTGACCTACCTGGCGCTGTTGCGAGATCCATTGCTGTAAAATTTCCAGGAGCTGTTATCTTGAGTGCGAATAAGATCGAAAAATCAGATGGTAAAATAATTTATGCCGCAAATTTGGATGTGCAGGGCAAAAAGACAGAAGCTGAACTATTTGCTGACGGGAGGTTTGTGAAATGAGATGATTTGGATAAAGGTATCCCATTCCAATATGCGATTGGTCGCTATGGGTGCACTGGCCGTTACTTAATAGAAAGGTGGCATGTTGTGGAACTGCAGTTCTGGTGTGAATTCGTGTAGCTCCTGTCGTAAGCAATGGTTGTATTCTTGTAATGATGTGCAATTTGTTTTACAGAATTTATTTTCAATTAGCAATAAAAATTTATTACTTATGAGCAACTTAAAAAAAAACATGACTATTGTCATTATTTTTGCTGCAGCTATTTTGAGCTTTACCCTTCAGGCAACTGCCCAACAGTCCACGGGTTTTAAAGTGCTCAACGATTATAAAATAGCCAGCAGCGGTGGTTGGGATTATATTACAGTTGATGGCGCCAGTAAACGCGTTTATGTTTCGCATGGAACACAAGTAAATGTGATTAGTACAACAGGTGATTCAATCGGCTATATCCCCAATACAACAGGTGTACACGGCATAGCGCTGGCACATGAATTTGGTAAAGGTTTCACCAGTAATGGCAGGTCAAATTCAATAACTGTATTTGATTTGAACTCCCTCAAAGTAACCGGCGAAATCCCCTTAACAGCGCAAAACCCCGACGCCATTTTTTATGATGACTTTTCAAAGAAAATTATCACATGCAACGGTGGCAGCAAGGATCTGAGTTTTGTTGACGCGGCAACGGAAAAAGTTGTGGCTACTGTGCCTTTAGGTGAAAAATTAGAAACCGCAGTATCCGATGGCAAAGGCAAAATATTTGTAAATGGAGAAGACAACGCCACAGAGTATGTGGTTGACGCTACTACATTTAAACAAATTGCAAGTTTTAAAATTGACGGGGGAACTTCACCTTCCGGTTTAGATATCGACCGCATAACCAACCGTTTGTTTATCTCCTGCGGAGGTAACAAGACCATGGTGATCATGGATGCCTCCAACGGGAAAACCGTTGCAACTTTCCCGATCGGCAGGACTGATGGTTTAGTGTTTGATCCTTCCTTAAAAATAGCCTATGCTTCAAACGGTGAGGGTACGATAACCGCGGTAAGGGAACTTAGCGCGGATAAATTTGAGTTTATTGAAAATATCACCACCGAACCCAGCGCACGTACCATCGGCATCGATCTGGTTACGCACCATTTATTTTTGCCTGCTGCTAAATCGGAGCCGGCGCCCGCTCCGACAACAGATAACCCGAGGCCACGTCCAAAACAAATACCTGGCACTTTTCATGTGATAGAGGTGGGAAAGTAAAATATGCGTGATTATTAAAAATTCAAGAGGATGGTCGCTATAAATGGTGAATTAAGTTAGATTATTAATAAGATGAAATTTGCTTGCGGCTTTACGGTGTAACTTTTCACCAAGAGGTCTTCCTTAACCAATCCAATACTTGGCAAAATTTATATCGCTGCTTTCACCTCATTTTTAAACGCTAGCCTGATCAAACTGGGTAGCACGACCAATAGTAACGGCAATGCACCGATGAAGCCGCCGATGACAGCGATCGCAAGAGGTTGGTGCAATTGCGCGCCTGTACCGATCCCAAGGGCGATGGGCATTAATGCGATAATTGCGCCGAGCGCGGTCATGAGCTTGGGCCGCAAACGTGTGGAGATGGAATAGATGATCGCTTCGTCCACATTGTTGGTTGTTTTGAGCGATTCGCGGAACTGCAGAAAAGTGAAAATGGCGTTTTCGCCGATGATGCCGACAATCATGATGAGGCCCGTGTAGGAGCCGACATTCAACTGGGTTTTGGTGAGATAGAGTGCGAGATAGGATCCGGCAATCCCCAGCACCGCAATAAATAAAATGATGATTGCGATCCGAAAATCACGGAACAAAAATAATATGACACCAAATACCAGCAGACTGGATGTGATCAGTATCATCAGTAATTCCCTGAACGATTGCTGCTGATTTGCATAATCGCCGCCGTACTGGACGGCATAGCCTTGCGGGAGCACCAGCTTTGCTGAAATTTCTTTCTGGATATCTTTCATCACGCTGCCAAGATCTCGGTTATCGAGCCTACCTGTAATCACGCCCATGGACTGCAGATCCTGCCGCTCAATCTCTGCATCTCCAGTATTGATCACCACATTTGCTAGTGCGCTTATCGGTTGGAGTTTGCCAGAGGGAAGAAAAACAGAAAGCTTGTTAATATCGGAGACGCTGAGTGCGCGGCTGCCTGGATATACCATCCTGATATTGGAAAGCTGCTCCTTGTCGTAGACGGCGCCCGCGACGTTTCCCTCTAGTGCAGACTGCAGCTGGAACTGCAGGTTAGCAGGGCTGATCCCATATTGCGCTAGCGTTGCAGGATTGGGCTGTATGTCTATGGAGGGACCGGCAATTACAATGCCATCGAACACATCTGCTGTGCCTTCCACTTTTGCAATGATATCATGCGCCTGGCGTGAGAGATTTTGTAATGTCGGCAGATCGTTGCCAAAAATTTTTACTTCAATAGGCTGCACAGAAGTCATGAGGTCGCCCAGCATATCGGTTATTACTTGGCCAAAATCTATTCGAAGAGAGGGCTGCGAGGCTTCTACTTGTTTACGGATATCGCTGATCACTTCTTCAGTTGATTTTGTGCGCGACTTTTTTAATTGGATCAGGTAATCGCCCCTGTTGGGCTCGGTGATAAAAAAACCCATCTGCGTGCCCGTTCTGCGTGAATAGGCTTCTACTTCTGGGACAGTAATAATAATTTTTTCTACTTCGCGCAGGATATGATCGGTTTCTTCGAGGGAAGTGCCCGGAGGCGAACTGTAGTCAAGTACAATGCTGCCTTCATCCATTTCAGGTAGAAACCCGGTTTCTAGTTTTGGAAGAATGTAATAAATGGCGAAACCAAATGCGAGCAAGACAATGATGCTTATGATTGGCCTTCTTATGAAAAAACGCACCCAGCGCTGGTTTTTAACGTTGTGCGGTTTTTGCATTTTACTTTTTGCATTTTGTTTTTTGCGCTCACGGGAAAAAAATAAGTAAATGACAGGAAGGCATATCCACGTAACGAAGAAAGAACAAACAAGGGTAATGATCATGGTGTTGGTCATTACGTTGAAGTAAGCGCCGGCAACTCCACTCATCATTGCAAAAGGGACAAAAATAACAATGGTGCTTAAAGAGGAGCCTACCATGGCAGGCAATAAATACTGGATGGCTTTATGCACCAGCAAGCCCGATGGTTCTTCAGGATGCTCTTCGTGCGTTCGATGAATTTGTTCCACGACCACAATCGCATCGTCGATAATGAGGCCAATGGCAGCAGCCATTGCCCCGAGTGTCATAATGTTGAAAGTCTGGCCAAATGCATAAAGGCAAATCACCGTTAACAGTAAGGTAACAGGAATGGTTACGAGTATCACGGTACTTGCCTTCAAGGAGCGCAGAAATATAATCGCAACGATGATCGCCAGTGCAAGCCCAATCCATAAACTGTCTGAAACGCTTTTGATAGAATCCTTTACGAAATCTGCCTGCACATAATAAGGTTGAATGGACACGTCTTTAGGAAGAATTTTTTTAAGCTCATCCAGCTTGGTCTGCATCTTATCAGAGATATCAATCAGGTTGGCATTGGGTTGTTTTATCACTGCCAGCAGGATACCTTCACGCCCGTTGGCATTTATCTTAATATACTCTTTTGCCTCCTGTATCTGTACATCTGCAATGTCTTTGAGCAGCACAATGCGTTTGCCATTGTTGCTGATGACAATGTTCTGTAATTGCTCCTTTGAATTTACAGAGGCGTCCGTGACCGTGAGATATAATAAGCGATAATCACTGAGATAGCCGTTTGATTTTATAAAGTTTGTTTGGCTTAGTGCGGTGTTGATATTATCTGGCGTAATCGAGAAGGTACTCATTTTTCTCGTGTCGAGCACGAGCCAGTATTCTTTAGTCTTTCCACCTATCACCCGAATTTCAGAAACGCCTTCCACCTGTGAAAGAAAGGGCTTGATAGTATACATCGCAAGCAGCTTCATTTCAATTGGGTTGCGCGATGTACTTTCCAGCGAATAGCCAATGATGGGAAGGATGGAAGGGTTCATGCGCTCTGCAGTAATCTGGATATCGGGAGGCAGGTTGTTTCTTATCTCATTTATTTTTGATTCGATGCGCTGCAGGCTGATGTCAATGTTTGCCTTCCAGTCCATATAAGCGGAGATCTCACAAGTGCCACGGCTGGTAGTACTGCGTATCATCTTCAGGTCGGGCACCTGTTTGACCGCATTCTCCAGTTCGCGCGTAACCGTGATCATCATCTTCTTAACCGGCTGCTGGCCTGCATCCGCAATAATCTTTATTTTAGGAAAAGTGATCTCGGGAAAAAGAGAAGCCTGCATTTTACTGTATGCGAACATGCCGCCCAGAATAATGAGCACGACAACAACGGTTACTGGGCTTTTATAGGAAACAAAAAAATTACGATTGCGCATGGACGTTATTTTTGGATAGAGACTTTTGCAGTATCGCCCAGGCCATAATTACCGGTCAACAAAATCAAATCTTTTGGAGACAGCGGAGGGGAAAGAATTTCTACCTGGCTGAGTGTTTCCAACCCTTTTTGCACAGGCACTTTCACCGCCGTTGTGCTGTCAATCAATTTCATGATCCAGAACTGGCTTTGGGTTTCGTCCGTCAGCACGGCGGATTTTGGGACCGATACGGTATGGGGCTTTGTTTTTTTTACGAGGCTAACTTTTGCAATCAGGTTTTCCGGGATCTGTTTATCGGTATTCACTTTTATGACGTAATTCTGTGTTTGGGAAACGGCGTCTACCGTTGGCATAGCGGCATCAACGTACCCGTTCAGTATGGTCCCGTCTGGAAGCCTCAGTTGTACATTGCGGTTGATGGGCAAATAAGGTTTCAGCTCATAAGGCAAATCCAGTAAGAACACAAAACTTTTAGTATCGGTGATCACAGCGAGCTGTTCATTATCCTGCACATAATCGCCAGCCTGATAGGTAAGCTGCGTAATGTACCCGCTCCCGGGAGCTTTAATATGTATCACACCTTCAAAATGCAGGGTGGTATCCAGCTGCGTTACGGTGTTGCCAAGGCTTTGGGCCTCTTTTGTCTTTAAAGTGAATAAATCCTGGCCTTTGGTAACAAATCTCCCCAACTGCGCATTCACATTTTGCAGGTACCCATTAGCGTTAGATTTCACTGATGTTTTTAACAAGAAAGAGGAAACGGCGTTCACTTCAACAGTTTCATTCATCGCGCCGGATTCTATACGGGTAACAGTTACGGGCGTGCCGGTAGCGACGGAATCATCCTTTTTATCAGTAGTTTCTTTTTCGGCAGGTTTGGCTTGGCATGCTGCTATTAAGATACTAAGAACACATACAGGCAATATCTCTTTTATAGTCATGAGCATTCTATTTTCTGTTCCAGTAATTCAGTTGGTTGATGATCTGTAGTTTGCTAATGGTGCTTTGTGTGATGCTGTTGCGCGCCGTGATATAACTGCCGATGGCGATAATATAATCAGCAATCCGTGCATCACCAGTCTCCAGCAATTTCCGGTTAGCATCTATCAATGCCTCCGCATAGCGGAGTTGTCCTGTAGCTTGTTCAATGAGCTGTTTTGCCGACTCTAATTGCTGTTGCAGTTGCACAATCTGCTGATCATGCTGCGTTTTAAAGAAATCTCGGTATTGCCCGCGCGTTTGTTCTGCAATAGAAATTTTATCATGCTGCATTTTTTTCTGATGCCCGTCGTATATCGGCACGGTTAGATTCACACCTACGCTGGTGCCGAAATTTTTGTAGGGCTGATCCAACAGTGAAGATATGTATCCCGCATCTGCATACAAACTGACTTTCGGTTTATAGCTGAAATCAATCTGGGCATCGCTATTGCGAAGCTTCAGGCTGTCGACTAAAAACTGCTGATAAAAAACGGTATTCTCCAGAGAGGGTATTTCATTGGAATCAAGCCCTGGCGAAGCGAGTAACGCAAAAGAGGTATCCACAACTCCGGTTAAGTAATTCAACGTCGCATATTCATTCTGATACTGTATCCGTATCTGGCTTATCTGTAGTTCCTGTTGTTTAATTGTCACAAGAAAACTCAAGTAATCAGTCTGCCGGTAAACCCCTTTTTCGGCAAGCTGCTTTAGGATAGTTTCTTCTTTGAGCAGCAGATTTAGCAATTCATTGTTATAAGAGAATTGCTGAGACACTCCAAAGGCAGTGATATACTGGCTTGTGATTGTCTTTTTCAAATCCTGTTCGCTGATCTTGCCCGTTACATGCAGGCCTTCATTCTGTAAACGTATTGCGTCATATTGATTTTGAAGATTTTGTTTGCCTACCAGTTTTTGGCTCGCTCCAACAACAGCGCTCAGATTAGCGCCATTGGTTACTGCATTATCATATCCCCAACCGCTGATAACGGGAGCGTAAGAATTGATGCTATTGCCGACTACCTGTGGCATGTAAGATGCGCGGATACGCATGGAGTCAATCAGGTTGGAGCGCGCCTGATTTTGGTAATCCTTAAGCAGCGGACTGTTTTGCAACCCGGCATGGACAAAATAATCCAAAGTCTTATCCTGGGCTGAAATTCGGTTGTGCGTTAACGTTAGAATAGCAATCAGGGAAAGAAAACGCGCAATTGCTTTTTTTGAAATATGGGTTTGCAGCATATCCATAATAATCCGAATGTAAATAAATAGTGCGAATCTGAAGAAAATCTGAAGAAAATGTTTGCAACAAAATAACCTCCGCACAGAATAGAATTTTTTTAATCAGTATAGCGATCGGATTATCACGGTCGCCTGAGAAACCGCTCCCGTCCAGACAATTTCTTATCTTTGCCGAATGGAACAATTGCTGCAGCAGATACAACAGTACACCCAGGAAATCACCTCTATCGCTTTGAACGGGGCTGATTCGCTGGAAGCATACCGCATCAAATTTCTTGGCACAAAAGGCATAGTAAAAAATTTGTTTGCAGAGATGCGCAATGTGCCAAGTGAAAAGAAAAAAGAATTTGGAATCATATTGAACGAGTTTAAACAGCTGGCAGAAGCAAAATACGAGCAGTGGAAACA
>DATMMJ010000599.1:0-2965 GCA_035569795.1 Puia sp.
CCGAACAGCATGGTGATTTCAAAAAGGAAAGCCGATAAATATTTCCCGAATGAAAACCCTGTCGGCAAAATGATGATCCTGAACGACGATAAGAACAAGATCTATAAGGTAGGCGGCGTGATGGAAAATTTTCCATCCACCTCCCATATTCAATACGATTTCCTCCTTACCATGACCAGTTACCAGCTTTGGCCTGGGGAGCAAACGACCTGGATGGCTAGCAATTATCCCACCTATGTATTACTAAAACCCGGTGCAAATGCTGGGCAGCTACAAAGTAAACTGAAGCTTATCCTCAAAAAATATTACTTGCCTGTCATGAAACAAGACGGCGCTAAAATAGCCGATGAATTCGAGAAAAAGGCCAAATTGCTATTGCAGCCGATAAGTGATGTCCATCTCAAATCTTATAATATTGATGACGGTCTGGTGAAAGGTGATATTCGTTTTGTATGGCTTTTCGGAGGGATTGCCAGTTTTATTCTCCTCATTGCCTGCATTAATTTCATTAACCTCTCAACCGCAAAATCTGCCAACCGTGCCAAAGAAGTCGGATTAAGAAAAGTTGTGGGCTCGAACCGGGTCAGTCTTATGAAGCAATTCCTCACTGAGTCCCTGTTCTTCAGCATGGTATCGTTTGTGATTGGGATACTGCTGGCTGACTTGTTATTGCATTATTTCAACCAACTCTCAGCAAAATCATTAACCTTTCCCTGGAAAGCCTGGTGGTTGTATCCGGTTGCTATTACGGCTAGTATCCTGATAGGATTGCTTGCCGGGTTATATCCTTCACTCTATTTGTCATCATTTAGACCGATAGAAGTTTTGAAGGGTCAAGTGAGCAGGGGAAGTAGAAATTCTTTTTTGAGAAATGGCCTCGTTGTATTTCAATTCACCACATCCATTATTCTTATCATAAGCACGCTGGTCATTTATAGGCAGACGCATTACCTGCTTAATAAAAAACCGGGGTTTGATAAGGACCAGGTGATGCTGATTCAGGGCGCCAATACGCTCGGTGATAAAACAAAAAGCTTTAAAGAGGAGTTATTAAAACTCCCTCAGATAAAAAGCATATCGGTCAGTGATTATCTGCCGGTATCAGGTACCAAGCGAGACGGCAACACTTTTTATAGGGAAGGAAGAAAAACAGAGGATATCGGGGTTGGAAGCCAGAAATGGAGGGTAGACTATGATTATATTAAAACGATGGGGATGAGAATCATACAAGGAAGGAATTTTTCGAAAGACATGGCTTCAGATTCTTCAGCAGTCATCATTAACAAAACCATGGCTGAGAAACTTGGTTTAAAAAATCCATTAGGCCAGCAAATTGCGAATGGGTGGGAGCATTTCAGGGTAATAGCAGTAATCGAGGATTTTAATTTTGAATCCATGAGGCAAACTGTCAATCCTCTTTGCCTGGTTCTCGGCAATTATAACTCTTCCATCATATCCGTAAAGATGAAAGGAGCAGATGCAAAGAATTTGATCGCTTCCATAAGCACGGTATGGAAAAGTTTTGCTCCTTCCCAACCAATCCGTTATTCTTTCTTAGACGAAAACTTTGCGAATATGTACGCGGACGTGAAACGAATGGGGCAGATATTTACAAGTTTTGCTGTGCTTGCCATCATCATAGCATGCCTTGGATTATTTGCTTTGTCAGCATTTATGGCTGAGCAGCGCAATAAAGAGATCGGCATTCGCAAAGTGTTAGGTGCAAGCGCAGGCGGCATTACTGCCATGTTATCCAAAGACTTTGCAAAGCTGGTAGCAATCGCCATTCTCATTGCATCGCCTGTCGCGTGGTGGGCAATGAGACAATGGCTCCAGGATTTTGCCTATAGGGTGGACATCAGTTTTTGGATATTTGCCTTGACAGGTCTCCTCGCCATAACGATTGCGTTATTTACAGTTAGCTTCCAATCAATAAAGGCAGCAATGGTTAATCCGGTGAAAAGTTTGAGATCGGAATGAGTATGAATTGATAAGTAGGATTAAAACACTATTACAAAAATAATAAAAGTCAAATTTCCCGGATAAGACGAACCCCTATTTTCTAAAGATTCGCAGTGACTTTAAATTTCAACTTAATATCCACGGTAGTATTTTGAGTCAGGACCTGCCTGCAGACTGCCTGGGTTCTCAATTTGTAAGAGGAGGCTTTCACATAGCTGTCCAAAGCTGATTGGGTTGTTTGTAGGGTTATGAGGCTTGCTGTTGTCGGAATGCTGTCGAGCCAGGCCAATTCGATTTCATTGGTTGAATCTGTTGAAATGTATAAATGGATGGATTTCAAAAAACTAAATGTTTGATTCGCCGGATTGGTTATTGTCATGCCGAGATTATCCAGCTGAATATCTTTTACCAGGTTGATATTGCTGTTGTTGTTTTTGAATTGCTGCGCGCTGTTGGAAGTTACATCAGGGGTGCCAACATTCACTGGTAAATTAACAGGTGTGGTAGCCGGAATGGTAACGGAAGTTTCATTGGAAACATAAAAGGTCAGCAATTGTTCAATCTTTTTGCAGGCAGCAAGAAGCATGAATCCCGCAAAAAATAATCCCGCTTTAGATTTGATAACTTTCATGAGGTTTCTGGATTTAAGGCTATGTAAACCTATCTAAAACGACGAAAGTTTCATATTATTTTAAGTAAAACCGAACAAATCGGCAAAATTAAAACTCAAATCCTTGGCCAATAATCATTTAAAAAGAAATGAATTTCTAAAACAAAGAAGACATTAGACAGTGCCAAAGCATTTTTCCATGCTTAAATAATAATATGCTAATTTCTTTAGCAATACCTGCCTTTACGCAAGCATTTGGTATGGATGGGAAATTCCAGGTTGCTATTGGGCGCCGGGTTTTGTCTTAGAAGACGAATTCGCTTTATCATTCGAAAAACAGCTTATGCAGGCAATTTAAAAAACAGGTCAATCCCCAGACCCTTATTCGGTAAG
>DATMMJ010000600.1:0-3155 GCA_035569795.1 Puia sp.
ACAGGATTCCATCACAGTGAATGATGCACTTGAAATAAAGTACAGGGCAAAATCCCTTATTGAATCGGACTTGCGTGATTTGATGAATGGCGTTTCTGACGTAAACGCGGGAGCAAATGATGTGAATGAAATGATTGCCAATTCTTACTCGAACAAAACGAAAAAAATATTTCTTTCAAAAGAAAATATTATTGAAGACGATATTAATCCAAACTTTCACAGCTCAAATAAGACAAGCGATTTGAAGGTGGAGCAATATTTTAAGGAGCTGGATCTGAAATACAAGAAGAGTGATGGCCAATCTATAGTGTTTGTAGATATAAGCGTCTCGAACGTCAAAAAAACCAAACTCCTGTATGTGAAAGTCTATTTTTCATCCATCTTTAAAAACCCGCATAAATATATAGATACTGCTTATGCTATCAATAACCGCGTAGCTGAAATAAATTTAGAAAAAGTGGATAACAAATGGGTAGCTTATATTTCAAGCATACGTTTTTATAGTCCCGCTGATACAATCAATGATAATTCGACAGATATTCAACTAGTGCGTGAAAAGGGAGCTACCGGCGGGGCCGTAACGCTGGACAGTGCTTCTTTGGCTGCTCAGCAAAAAAGCCTGGAGGAAAAGCTTAAGCAGGCAAAGGATAAAGAATTGATTGATGATGAAAAGAAGGAAAGAGAACAGTTTCTTAGTTATATTAATATGGGGGATAAGGCATCGGATCAAAACGATTTTAACGGAGCTTTAGATTACTATAAAAAAGCAGGGGATTTAAGGCCTTATGATAATTTAGTGAGGGGCAAGATAAATAGTGTATATAAAAAGAAAGATCAGTCTTCCATTACAAATGAACAGCTTTTTCAGGGATATATGCATCAGGCCTTACTGGCCGAAAGAGAACGGGAATATGAAAAAGCAATTAATTTTTACGATCAGGCATTCGAAAAAAAACCGGAGGAAAGGAGTAAGAATGACGCACATGTAAACGGATTGAGGAAAATATTTCGCGACATGTCAGTGCTTGAAGCAAAATATAAGAGCGGTTTGTACAAAGAAACCATTAAAGAATACAAGGACTTAATCAAGAAAAATGAAAATGTATCAGATTATTATTTAGGAATGGCCAAATGCTACGATAAGTTGAATGACTTTTCAAAATCGCTGAAAAATTATCAACTCGCTATAGAAAAAGATAGTCGTAATCTCGAAGCTATTCGGCTTGAGGCGGATCTATATAAAAGGAACAAAGATCTATTTAATGCCTTAGGGGACTACAAATCCTACCTCTCAATTAGCAAGGAGAACAGCGCTATTTATGATTCCATTGCAAAATTGAATATTCTTACCAACAATGATGTGGGCCAGGCCATCCAGGTTTTGAGCGATGGGATAACGGTTAACCCCAAATCCGGACAATTGTACCTGGACAGAGGATTGTTTTGGATTGATAAGAAAAATTATAAAAACGCCATTGATGATTTTTCAAATGTAATTGATCTTAACAGCAACGATGCATTTGCCTATTACAGCAGGGGCAGATGCCAGCTTTCTGTAAATCATGTTGACTTAGCGGCAAAAGATTTTGAAAGCGCAAGGCAAAACGGGCTGAATGCATCATATATTAAGAACATTCAAACTTTTGCCGACCACCTTTTTAACCAGGCATCTCAAAAATTCGACAAAGGTGAAAAGGATTCTGCCATTAAAATGATTGACATGGCTATTGCTGTAGATCCTTATAACAGCGCTTACCATTTTAGCCGGGGGGAATATTATTTTTCTATCAATAATTATAAAGAAGCTATCCATAGTTATGACGAGGCGGTAAGATTGAACAGTTCCTATGCGGATGCTTTTTATAAAAGAGGGCTTAGCTATTATCATTTAGCAGATTACAAGACTGCGTTGAAAGATTTTAAAGATGCCCATGGCATCAATGCGCAACATTTTTTAGCTCAAAAGGGGGCGGGTGATGCGGATTTTGCAAGTGCTGATTATTCTGGCGCAGCTTCTGAGTATGAAAAATATATTCAAATAATCAAAACACTTAAAAATGCACCGGACGCTTTTATCACCGCACAGGTGTATAACTCGATGGGCAAGTCCTATTTTTATTTAAATAATTATCAGCAGGCTATTGAGGCTTTCAAGAGTGCGATAAAGACTAACATTTTCGGCGAAGCCTATTTTAACAGAGGCCTTGCATACTATAAATTAAACCAACTATCAAGTGCTATTGACGATTACAAAAAGGCAATTGACCTTGAGCAAAAGCATTATTTGTGGTATTATTATTTGGCAAGAGCGCACCAGGACAATAAAGAGTTTGAAAATGCCATTGCCAGGTACAACAGTTGCATAGGCCTGGATACCCTGTCCAAAATGCCGGATGCAATATACCGGAAAGGGTATTGCAAACTTCAGTTAAAAAACTACATTGATGCTGTGCAAGACTATTCTAAATACAAGTCTTTGCATTTGGATTCCGCAGAGCACAATTTCGACTACGAATTTGCCAATATATATTTTAATCTGGAAAAATACGACTCGGCTTTATTATACTACAACCAAGCCTACTCAAAAGACACCACAAATGCGCATGCAATGTACGGAGTCGCTTCTTCACTTTTTTTTAAATCAAAAGCAGATGAAGCTATGGTTTGGTATGAAAAGGCGTTTGTAACAAAAGCAATAAGCAAAAGCGAAATAAAGAAAGATAAAAATTATAGCAAATTAAATGAAGACGCGAAATTCAAAGCATTGGTAAAAAAATATTATTAGCTGTTGCTGAAGTGGATCTCCTTAATAACCCGATTACCGTTTCTTGAATTGATTTATCTAATCTGGAAATGAATCTCAAAGGCATATATTACTTAAACGAGATTGGTGAAAAGAAAAATCAGGAAGATAGTATTTGGCCCATGCCGGAAACTACGACCCCTGATGATCGGGTATTCATCGTTTGCGATGGAGTGGGGGGCTCCGAAAAAGGGGAAATAGCGAGCAAATTGGTTTGCGAATTTGTTGGAAATGCGATACTAAAAAACCCGCAGATCAAGCTTTCTGCCAGATATATAAATGCGCTTTTAAATGATTCAAAACATGCTCTTATAGAATATGCGACGAAACACAGTTTGAGCGCTGGTATGGC